>NZ_JAUBQQ010000017.1:6679-99048 GCF_036701335.1 Microcoleus sp. Pol12B5
GCTGAAGACCCGCTGGTGAAGAACGGTTGCGTTATTTATGAAATTTATCACTGGTGTGTGGTTGAAGAATAAATAACCTGTTATAGCGATCGTCGGCACGGCTGCGATCGGGTCGCTGAAGACCCGCTGGTGAAGAACGGTTGCGTTATTTATGAAATTTATCACTGGTGTGTGGTTGAAGAATAAATAACTGTGTTATACTCATATATGAACTGGACCCACGCGATTCCAACGCCCAAATCTTGTCAGGACCGGAAGGTAGCAGCAACACGGGATGCTTGTAATAGGCGTGGTCTCCGGTTCACCCAGTTTTATGAGGTGTAGCTCCTATGCCTGGTTTCGGAGATATTTTACAAAAAGCAGTTTACCTTGGTGTCGGGCTCGCTTCCTATGCGGGTGAAAAAGCTGGCAGCAAGTTAACTGAATTACGCACTGAAGCCCAAAAGCTGGCAGACGAATTGGTGAAGCGGGGCGAGATGTCCACGGAAGAAGCTCGCCGCTTTGTTGATGACATGGTGCAACAGGCTCAGCAGCAGCCCCCCGTAGCCTCGGCTGGGAACGAAAAACCCGCTGAACCTCGGCGGATTGAAATTGTTTCTGAGGAAGAAGATGTCTCGGCAAAAGATGCTAAAGAGACAGGCGGCGTAGACAAGCTCCGCGAACAGGTGCAGAATTTACAAGAGGAATTGCGGCGGCTGAAGCGGGATTAAGCAGGAAAAAGCTCGCTCAGCAAAGCATGAGGGGAACTCAGGATAATAATCTTGAGTTCCCTTTTTGAATATCTGCCCTGTCAGATGTGGACGGATATCAGGCAATAGGTAATAGAATTGAAAGTAGGTGCGATCGCTTCGCATGAGGCTGGCTGCACCTGTCTGTAAAATATTTTGTAATAGCAAGCTGTCAAATGCATGGAAGATTGGTCTAAAGATTTTTTGGGAGTAATGGAAAATGCTGTTTCTGAAGTAGAGCATTTTTTCACCGAAATGGGCGAAGAGTTTGTCGAAATGCTGGACGTTTTGGCAAAAATGTCGGAAGAGTTTACAGAACAAGTACAAAATAATCTGATTAATGACATTGACGGTTATTTCAATGAATTTGACGGTTTATTTAATGAATTTATCGAACCGATAATTGAAATTTACCGCGACTTCGACCCGGAGTTTGATGAGATAGATTTGTCGATGGTGACTTATGTAGACCCTTCGCCGACGCAGCAGCCAGCTTGTCGCGATTGTCGCAACTATCACGGTCAAGTTTACGGTGGAAATTTGTTGGTTTGTGCGATGCACCCTACCGGTGTGGAATCGGAGAGTTGTGCTGATTGGGAAACTGACGGCGATGCAGATTTTTAATGGCCCAGTTGATTTGTTGAGGGGTTAATGGCTTATGGTAACGTCAATTCAGTCTCCGTCAAAGATTTCTCTGGAAGAGTTTCTGCTATTGCCTGAGACTAAGCCGGCTAGCGAGTATGTTGACGGTCAAATTTCTCAAAAAGCTATGCCGCAAGGAAAACACAGTACGTTACAATTCGAGTTTCCATCTGTTATTAATCGAGTTGGCAAGCCGCAGAAATTAGCTTATGCGTTTCCAGAATTGCGCTGCACTTTTGGGGGACGTTCTATTGTTCCAGACATAGCAGTGTTCGAGTGGCCGCGCATTCCTCTGAATTCTCAGGGAAAGATTGAAAATAGGTTTGAAATTGCGCCGGATTGGACAATTGAGATTTTATCGCCGGAGCAAAGTTCAACTCGCGTAATTAATAAGATTCTGTTTTGCCTCAAGAATCATACTAAATTAGGTTGGCTGATTGACCCGGAAGAAGAATTGGTAATTGTTTTTAAACCGCAGCAGGAACCTGAGATTAAAGAGAATGAAGATATTTTACCTGTACTGGATGTGCTGTCGGATTTGCAATTGTCGGCGACAAATTTGTTTGAGTTGTTAAGTTTTAATTAGAAATGAGTTACAGTTGAGTCAGGGTAATTTTGCATCTAACGACATTTAAAGGTGAATCGCTCAACGGCTAATAATTCGCAATTTGGGTTTCCGAATATGCCGCCATCGCTGCAATTGCGACACTATCAGCGAGTGGCGGTTGCTAATTGGTTTGCGAATCAGGGACGCGGTACGCTGAAGATGGCGACGGGTAGCGGCAAGACGATTACTGCACTGGCGATCGCCACTGAATTATACAATAAAATTAACCTGCAAGTCCTGCTCGTAATTTGCCCTTACTGCCACCTGGTGAATCAGTGGGCGCGCGAATCCGAGAAATTTGGTTTAAAACCTATTTTGGCTTTTGATAGCGCCCGCAGTTGGCAAAATAAGCTGGCTGCGGGTTTGTATGAAGTGCGATCCTCTTCGAGGGCTTCGCTAACGGGCGAGCGAGCATTTCTCACAATCATCACTACCAATGCTACCTTAATGGGAGATAGTTTGCGATCGCAACTGCGCTATTTCCCAGAAAAAACCCTGATTATTGGAGACGAAGTTCACAACTTAGGCGCGCCCCGTTTAGGAGAAAGTTTGCCGCGCAATATTGGACTGCGACTCGCCCTTTCCGCCACCCCAGAAAGGCATTTCGACGAACAAGGAACCGAAGCTATTTTAGATTATTTTGGCCCTGTTTTGCAGCCGGAACTTACGTTAGCCGACGCCATCCGCCAAAAAGCATTAGTACATTATTTATACTATCCAATTTTAGTAGAATTGACCGAAGCCGAAACCCGCAAGTATTCCCGCTTAACTCAAAAGATTGGCTGGGCGCTTTGGGGTGATGAAAAAGTAGAAGAAAACGATGCTTTAACAACTTTATTAATGCAGCGGGCCCGGTTAATTGGGGCAGCGGCTAATAAATTAATAGCTTTGCGAGAATTAATGATTCACCGTCTCGACACAAGCCATACTTTATTTTACTGCGGCGACGGTGCGATTGAAGGAGGTGGCCGCCGAAATAACAACCGCCAACTAACAGAAACCGCGAAGTTATTGGGTTCAGAATTAGGCTACCGAGTTAACACTTATACGGCGGCAACTCCTTTAGCAGAAAGAGAACGATTGCGTCAGCAATTTGAAAGTGGAGAATTGCAAGGTTTAGTCGCGATTCGCTGTTTGGATGAAGGCGTTGATATTCCAGCCATTCGCAATGCTGTAATTTTAGCAAGCAGCAGCAATCCGCGCCAGTTTATTCAGCGCCGGGGACGGATTTTGCGGCCGCATCCGGGGAAGGAAAGGGCAACTTTATTTGACATGATAGTTTTGCCTCCAGATTTAGGTCGGGAAACGTTAGAAGTCGAGCGCAATTTGCTGCGAAAAGAGTTAAAGCGGTTCTTGGAATTTGCGGATTTAGCCGACAATTCTGGGGAAGCGAGAGTGAAATTGCTGCAAATTCAGAGGCGTTACGGGCTATTAGACATTTGACATTTATTAAGGTTCGGTTTATGTTTGAGAATAGAGAATTATTTGATTGTAGTTTTAGTTGCTAGCTTTAATATTTGTTAAAAGAATATGACTGAAAATCTGAATGAAAATCTGATTATGGCATTTAGATATGAAGATAGTGCGATCGCAGCCGTACCAACAAGTATTTTAGCAGAAAATCGTTCTTCTTATCAAACTCATCAGGAATTGAGCGACGTACAGGAACCAATTACTAGCGCGCCGCCCGAAGTCCGACAAATTATCGAACGGGTATTAGAAATTGAAAAAGATAAACTGTACATGAGGGCTCCCCGCTATATTAGCGATGACATTTTGAAAGTTATTAAGGAAGCAATTGTATGAAGCTGATTTCAATTAGTCTGTGCAATTTCCGGCAGTTTTTCGGCCAAACACCCGAAATTAAGCTAGCCTGGGGCTCGCAAAATATTACAGTGATTCACGGCAATAACGGTGCTGGAAAAACAGCTTTGATGAATGCCTTTACTTGGGGACTTTACGGAAATCTGAGCGCGGGTTTTACGGAAGAACAATCAGTAAATAAACGCGCTATTGCGGAAGCTAAACCGGGCAAACGAGTACCTTGTTGGGTGGAAATCGTCTTTGAACACGACAGCAAACGCTACCAAGTAAGGCGCAGTTGCCATGCTTACAAAAGTCAAAATAGTGTCGAACATAGCAAAGGCGAATTGTTTATGCAGGTAGCAAAAGATGACGGCCGCTGGATGCTACCGCCCCAGCATCCTGATGATATTATCGGACGAATTTTGCCGGAAAGTTTGCATCAATATTTCTTTTTTGACGGGGAGCGAATCGAGCAAATTGTCCGCCACGATAAGAAAGCAGAAATTGCTGAAGCTACTAAGGAATTGCTGGGAGTAGAGGTGCTGAATCGCTCGATTAGACATTTGGGAGATGCCAGAAAGTCTCTAGAAACAGATTTAAGAATGATTGGAACTTCCGAAATTAAGAAACTTTTGAAAGAGAAGCAAATATCTCAAAAAGAGGTAGAACAACTTCTGCAAAAAAAATTAGAGATTGAGCAAGAATTGATTCATCAAGGCGAGTTAAGAAAAGCAGTTAACGGTGATTTGCTGCTACTGGGCGGTGCCGCCGAATTGCAAAATTTGCGAGACGAATTGGAAAAGCAGCGCCATTTATTTAAGCAACAAATTTCAGAAGCTACAGATGCTCTAAAACGCTCAATATCTATGCGCGGTTACGCGGTATTTCTGTCAGATGCGGCGGTTGAATTTGAAGCTATTGTCGGGGGTTTACGAGAAAAAGGCGAGTTGCTTTCGGGGATTCAGCGGCCCTTTTTGGAAGAGTTATTAGCGCAGCAGCGGTGTATCTGCGGTGCGGAATTAGTGGAGGGTTCTGAATCTCACCAACAGGTTAGCGGTTGGATGGATAAGGCGGGTGTTGGCGATGTGGAAGAAACAACTATTCGGATTAGTGATCGGGTAAATGAAATTAATAGGCAAGTGGCTGATTTTTGGGAAGAAATTGACAGACAGCAAGGTAATATCAGTCGCGACAGAACCGAACTTTCTCGGGTGGAAACGCAGTTAGACGATATTCACAACAAGCTGCGAAATTTTCCTGAAGGCGATGTCAGCCGCTTACAAAAGCGCTTGGATGAAATTGAGGCAAAAATTGGCGATTTGCACCGGGAAACAGGCTCTAACCAGCAGCAGATTGAGAGTTTGAATGCGTCGATCGCCAATCTGGACAAGCAAATCGATAAGCAGCAACTGAATGAACAAAGGCAAGTATTAGCCCAGCGCCGGATTGCTGCGGCTCAAGATGCGATCGATCGTCTAACTGAAGTGCGATCGCGCTTAGAAAAACAGTTTTGTTCTCAGTTGGAAAAGCGGGTGCAAGATATTTTCAGTCACATTTCTTTTACTCCTTATATCCCCAAGTTGAGCGACAAATACGAACTGACGCTAGTAGAAAATACGTCGGGTAAAGAATCTTTGGTTGCAGCTTCTACAGGAGAAAATCAAATTCTCAGTTTATCGTTTATCGGCGGGATTATTGAGGGCGTGCGGGAGTGGAGTCAAAAAAATACTTTGATGGGCCCGGATAGCAGTACGTTTCCAATTGTGATGGATTCTCCCTTTGGTAGTTTGGACGAGATTTATCGCAAGCAAATTGCAAATAAGCTGCCGAAGTTGGCGAATCAATTGGTAGTTTTGGTGACAAAAACTCAGTGGCGCGGAGAAGTTGCTCAAGAGATGGAAAGTTGTATTGGCCGGGAATACGTGCTGGTGTACAATTCTCCGAAAGCTGATTGTGAAGAAGATGCGATCGAACTGGGGGGGACGCGCTATCCTTTAGTTAGGCGTAGTCCAAATGAATTTGAATATACGGAAATTGTAGAGGTGGATTATGACTTCTAATTCGGCAATTACGCAGGTTTTAGAAACAGATATTTGGGTGAAGGCGACGTGGGAAGAGTTTCTGAATTTTGCTGAGGATTTAGCATGGGAAAAGGGCAAGTTTTATTACTATCAAGAACGCATGAGGGTAGAAATGTCACCAGTAGGGCCATTGCACAGTCGTCATAATTCAGTATTTTCGAGAGTTGTCAATTTTTATACTGCTTTTAGAAATATCCGAATAGTGGAGTTAATTAATGCCAGTTTTAGCAAAACAGGTATTCGGGAATTTCAACCTGATTTGTCTTATTATATAGGTGCAGATTTTGAATTGCCTCCTCGCACCAATACGCCAATTAATTTGAATGTGTTTGCACCTCCAGCTTTAGTGGTGGAAATAGGAACATCTTCTAGTGCCGATGATTTGGGAGTAAAGCGTTTAATTTACGAACATTCTGAAGTCCAAGAATATTGGGCAGCTAATGCAAATCCGAATGCAGTATTTGCCTTTGCTATTACTGATGGAGGGAGTGGGACAATTCAAAATTAACTGGTTTTACCTGGCTTAGAAATAGCCTTAATTGAGGAATCTTTGAACCGGAGTTAAACAGAAGATGATGGGGAAATTAATCGCTGGTTGATTCAAACTTTTAGTCAAGGTTGAAAGGAGTTTGACGTGAAAAAAGAGTATCATAAGTTGGTGCGCGATCGCATTCCTGAAATTATTCGCCAAAGCGGGAATGAATGCGAGTTTGTAATTTTGTCGGACGCAGAATACCGTCAAGCTTTGCTGCAGAAATTGATTGAAGAAGCGGGGGAAGCTGCAGAGGCTGATGAGGAAGATTTGGTGGCAGAATTGGCGGATTTGTATGAGGTAATAGATGCGGTGATGGTGAGTTTTGGCATTTCGGGCGATCGACTTTTGGCCGAACAAATGAAGCGGCGGGAAGCAAGAGGAGGTTTTGCACAAAAAATTATGTTGTTGTGGACATTCTGAAAATTATCTGCGTTAATCTGTGTTTATCTGCCTCTAATCTGCGGTTACTCTATCAAATTACTCAGTTAAAAATTACATATTAATCCCAATGGCTGCTAACAAAATTAGAATTGCTAAAGATAAAGCGGAGTTAGTCAAATCATTAACTTTATCGGATAACAACTCCGCGCCATTTCAGACTTACGCCGATGTCATCGCTTTCGCTGCATCATTGGGAAAGCAGCGGAAAAAACGATCGCCTTTGGGGGAAATTTCTAAACGAGAACCGGGGGCGATAGATGTTGATATTTTTGTATCGAGGGGCTACGATATGGCGATTAAATTAATTGCGATCGCCGAAACCAAAAATCCTCGAATTCTCTCCCATCTCGACGAAAAATTGGAAGCAGAACGCTTGCAAATTTTTGAAGAATATGCTAATGGCGGACTGGAAATTTTGCGAGAAGAGTTGCGGGGTGCGGCGGATTATACCGATCGCCTTTTGTTGGTGTTGATTTCTGAAAGAGACAACCAACATCGATCAAATGAAGAATTCGATTTAAGCAAGTTTTTATTTTAATAGGTTCCCAATGAAGCAGATCCCCAAAAATATAATCAAGAGAGGCTTACAGAAATCTGCAAAATTTCTTGCTTACAGTTACTCAGCATTTATTATCTGCTATTTCATTCTCAAACTAATTTTTTGGGATAGAATAGGAATTATTGCCTTAATTAGCACTTTTAGCCCCTTAATTTTATTCCCAATTTTCTTGCTTCCGATCATCGGAGTGTCAATTATCAAAAAAAGATGGTTCACTGTTATTTCTGCGATCGCCTGCATTATCCTAATAAGTTGGCTGCACATTAAATACTTTAGCCCCAAACCAATAAACATCACAAATTCGCAGCATAGCATCAAAGTTTTATCTCATAACCTCAGTTGGCATAAAACTCAGTCACCTACTTTACTAACACTGATTAACCAGCAAAAACCAGATATTATATTTTTACAAGAAATCGTTAGGAAACATACCGAAAGAGCTTTCACCTGGTTAAAAGCAGACTACCCCTATCAAATTGGCACTCCCCCTGTAGGAATTCTCAGTAAATATCCAATTGTATCCAGCGAAATACTGCACTTAGCCGGTCATCCAGAAACGCAGCAACGGGCAATTATTAAATTTAACGAACACGAAGTAGTGATTTATAATATGCAAGCTACCGGGCCGTGGTTGAAACTCTCTAAAAAATGGCGTTTTCTCAAAGTTCCCGTTTACAAATATGACAAACGTTCGCCTGAAATTCAAGACTTAGTGCAGCGAGTTGAGCGAGAAACTCTGCCAGTAATTGTCGCGGGCGATTTTAATATGACAGACAGAACTCAAGACTATGACAGGGTGCAGAAAGTCATGCAAGATTCTTTCCGAAAATCGGGATGGGGGTTTGGTTTTACCTGGCCTCACGGTTGGGAACTTAAGTTCTTGGTAAAAAGGTCTAATTGGAGATTAAATTATCCTATTTTCCGGATTGATTATATTTGGTATTCAAATCATTGGGGTGCTAAATCTAGTTCGGTTTTGGAGGCAACCGAGTCCGATCATTTGCCTGTAGGAGCTGAACTTATTTTGTTAAAATGAAGCGGTGTAAGCCACAGCATCAACCAAACTTAAGATCGATCGCCTGCTCTCGTAAAACTCCTCGGAAAACTCCACTAACTACTCAAGGTAATACCACAGTACATAATGGTATAATTTACATCTACCCGTGCAAAATTTGGTAACCAGTATTATAGACCCCTACTCGCAGAAGACCCCTTACGCAGTGAAAGGGAGTGCGGGTCTCCTGGGATGTTGAGATGAAGAAGTTGAGTAGGTGGCGATTAATGAGGTCACCCGCCATCGATCATTTCCTACCGAAGTGTAGCTATTGATTGAAGTCAAATTTTGGATCAAATCTATGTTGAACAGCTTTAAACTCAGAGGAAAAATGCTACTGGGCTACTCAGTGCCAGTAGGATTAATCGCAGGACTAGCGATCGGTGTCTATAGTACATCGCAAACAGTTAGTAAAAACTTTGAGGAAGCATTGCAAGCAGTAGAAGCTGCTAGGATGTCAGACTACATTGAATTGAGAGTGTCAGAAATTGCCCGACAGTCAAGGGGTTATGCTCTGACCCTTGACAAAGAAACGCTCTATCGCTACGAAGCGGGTGTCAAGAAGCTGAAGGAAACTGAAGATCGAGCCTCAGATCTGACTCACAACCTCAGCAATGAACAAAAAGAACGGATGACCAAGATGATTGAATTTTCAACCCAGTATGACAAGAGCGCCCGCAATCTGATAGAAGCGGCCAAAGCTGGTAACCGTAAATTGGTAATGGACACAGCAGAGCAGGGTGCAGAAAATCTCAAGGCTTTCGAGGCTGTTATGACGGAGTTTGACACTCAGCAAGCTAAGCTAGTCAAGCAGTCGGAAACTAACACCAAAAATGCGCTCGGTGTGTTGGTCATGATGTCGGTATTGGGTGCTGTTGCTTCTTTAGTTATTGCCTTGGTGGTGGCATACTTGATATCCACGGCGATCGCCAACACCCTCAACCAAACTGCCGGCGAAATTGCTAGCTCCTCGGCACAAATCGTCAGTGCGGTCGAAGAGCAAGAACGCACCGTCTCGCAACAAGCTAGCTCAGTGAATGAAACCTCGACCACGATGGACGAACTCGGCGCATCTTCGCGCCAATCGGCGGAACAGGCTGAAGTCTCAGCTTCAGGGGCACGTCACGCCCTCTCGCTGACTGAAGGCGGTACAGAAGCGGTGCGCCAAACTCTTGATGAGATGACTACCCTTAAGGACAAAGTGGGGGCGATCGCCCAACAAATTTTGCGCCTGAGCGAACAAACCAACCAGATTGGCAATATTTCGGGCTTGGTGGGTGACTTAGCTAATCAAACCAATATGCTGGCCGTGAGTGCCGCCGTAGAAGCCGCCCGTGCTGGCGATCATGGCAAAGGCTTTGCGGTAGTTGCTCGAGAAATTCGCAAACTTGCTGACGAAAGTAAGAAGTCTGCGGTCAAGATCGACAGGCTGGTATCGGAAATCCAAACGGCGATCGACTCCACCGTGATGGTCACCGATGAAGGCAACAAGACAGTGAATGAAGGCTTGTCCCTTGCCCATAGCATGGCAGAGGCATTCACAGGTGTGTCTAACTCAATCAACAAAGTTTTCATCAGCAGTCAACAGATTTCGCTGAATGCCAAACAACAAGCAGTTGCGATTAATCAAGTGGTCGAAGCGATGAATGCGATTAATCACGGTGCGCGGGAGACGGCTTCGGGTGTATCGCAAATCAAAGTCAGCACGCACCAACTCAATTCTGCTGCTCAAAAGCTGCAAGCAGTTGTTTGATCCTCCACCCTTCAGCATCTCCGTTCTCAAGGGGGACTTAACGAATTCAATCCCCCTTTTTCATGGCTGGTAGCGACTGTTCGCAAAAACTTAGCTAAATATTCCTAAAATTACTCAGACGACAGATCATCCGTCTCATTCCCGATCAAATCGGGAAGCAATATTTCTTGCTACGGGAAGAACAACAACCGCAATCCTTCTCTATTGCTGCTTGGGAATTCCTAAGACTCACCAAACGCGAGGCCCCGGCGTTGTTTTGGATTGCCAAAAATAATAGCAATGCCGGAATATAGCCTTTCTCAGTTGAGTTAAGCTGTCGCGCATTTAAATTGCATATTCAAGGCAGGCGGGACGCGCACCCCACAAAACTTTGATTGTTTTTTGACAGACAATTTAAAAGCCGCAACAGCTTAAGTGCAGATGTCCGATTGAAAACTGCTATAGCTAAAGTGCTGGGTTGCACTGAAGGAACAGTGCGAAAACATTGGGAGAATCTTTACAAAAAACTATACAAACTCTAATGGGTGCGGTGATGGTTGCCAAGAAAAGTTGGGGCTACTCAAACAATAATTTGTTGCAATATCTTCATAATCCTATACGCAGATCATCGTATTGTTTCCCAAGTTTATTTGAAGGAGTATTGGAGCAAACGCTGTCATCCAGCGTCTTTAAAAATCCGACTTTCAGGAATTCATTGCATAAATTGAAGGAGAAAAACCTATGTTTTATAAAGAGTCTAGCCTTAGTCATCCAGCCAACCGAAATCGTGTTGATGCCTTCGTCTCTGGTGTAGCCACTGAGCCAGTCGCGGTTGCTTCGACCCAGAAGAAAAAATTCCTAGCGCAGCGATCAGGATCTTCCTTAGTGGTGAACACCATGACCGGAAATCCTGCTTACTTAGAAGGAAAATTGTCCATGAAAATGACAGGCACTGCCGCTGACGCCAGCCGTTCATTCCTGATGGAAAACCCTGGCATTCTAGGACTGAGCGCAGAAGATACTGAAGAACTGACTGAAGTTGATTCCTTTAAGTGGGGCGGGCTGAAATTCATTCGTCGCCAGCAAAATCACCAGGGATTACCGGTCTTTGGTGCCAGCGTTTTGGTAGGTGTAGATGACAAAAATCAAGTTCGGATAGTGACGAGTGGTCTGCGATCGCAAATTTCTGTCAAACCGGGCGAGACAGCTATCTCCCTAAAAGAAGCTCGCCAGATTGCCCGAAAAGATCTCGGTGAAGCGGTTGAGTTGAGGGGTGGCATTACTCATAAAACCGTCCTCTATCCGACCCAACAGGGTGATGTGCGAGTCTATCACTTAACTGTTCCGGCAGAAACCCCCCTCGGTGACTGGGAATACTTTATTGATGTCCAGAATGGAGAAATTGTAGACAGCTACAACTCGATGAAGTTTCACTCATTTTACTTTGCACCTCGGGCGCGAGTTTACTCTGAAAATCCCGAGAAAACGTCCCTAACAACTGTGATGCTGCGCGATGTCAAATCACCTTACAACAAGTTAGATGGTCGGTATTGTAAGGTGATTAATGAGGATGCGCCCGGCGCAGTGGCAGGCAGCAATTACCGATTTGACTTTCCTCCTGAAGATACGCACTTTGATGAATGCCAAGTCTACTATGCTGTGGAGAAAGTCTATCAATACTTCTTGGACCTGGGATTCCGAGGGTTTACTGTCAATAACCCCTATGGCAAAGTTAACAGTGGACAACTCGCTGCTAACGTCCATACCGGAACAAAATACGATAATGCTTATTACTCTTCCAGTACGGGGCAGATCTACTTCGGAGATGGCAGTTATCCCGGCAATCCCGGTGGACTTCGCGACCTAGCCAAGGAATTTGATGTAGTTGCTCACGAGTTCACCCATGCCGTGATTGATGAATATCACCCTGCTATGTTTGGAAGTGAAGGAGCTGCACTGCACGAAGGTTACGCTGATTATTTCGCTTGCTCTTTATTGAATGATCCTGACTTAGGGGAGTATGTCGTACCTGCTCCTGAAAAAGCGGGGATGATTCGCAACTGCGATAATGATTTGAAATATTCCGAAACTTCAACAGAGTCCCATGACCGTGGTCAAGCTTGGGCCGGGGCCTGCTGGCACTTGAGAAAAAAACTCGGACAAGAAGTGGCAGACTTCCTGATCTTTGGGAGTATGCTGGTTCTAGGAACAACTTCACCGACCTTCAAGTATGCCAAGGATATGCTACTCGCGGTTGACCAATCCTGGTGTGGTGGAGAATACAAAGCAACGATCCAGCGGATCTTTGAAACTGAACGAGGCATCCCTGTTTAGTAGTTTGCTTTGTCTATGTCAACTAGAAGAATAGTCTAATTAGGACTGGGGGTATGGTGAAACCATGCCCCAGAGATAGTTTTTTTGCTATGGAGAAGCCTTTTTACCAAAAACTCATTCCAGTCACCATTCTGGTATCACTTCTAGCGTTTATGACTGCTATGGCGATGAGTACACCTCGTAACAATCCTTTCCTCACGGAAGATGGTCACCCGATCGCAGAGTTAGAGTTCCGAGATGGACAGATGGGCTTTGTGGGGATTTCTGGCATAACTTGGACAATTCTCCCTAATGGGACTTGTCAGGCTAGTCGTTTTATCAACGATACAGTGTCATCTCCCCATCAAATATGTCAATTAGAGCGACAGGATTTAGTAATGCTTGCCAATATTCTGTCCGATCGGGATTTTGCCGACCTACCCTCTGATATCCCATCTGAACCTACCCTCAACCCCCATCGGCTCACTATTCGCCTGGGGGAGAAATCATCAACATTGGTATTGCAAACAGGTCAAAGTATTGAGAATGTTCTGAGAACACTCCATAATCAACCCGAAACTCCTCGATCGAGATTCCTAACTATTGCACAGGCGATCGATCGACTTGTACGGCAGCATTGCGGGGACAATTAGTCTGCTGCTAAGTAAGTGTGATCGCCATCTTCTAGCAAGATGGGTTGAGGGCCCGAAACCCATCATCCCAAACTGATCGCCACAACAAAAAAGCTGGGTTTCACAGAAGTTTAACTCAGTCCACACAATATCGGGCGATCGCCTGAGTCCAGTTCATTCTTGCCAGAGTGCGATCGGTGATCGCCCCACATTAACCAAAAAAACATAACTTCAGAAGTGCGAGCAAAGCTATTCACCAATCTTGAGATAATTCCTATGACATTTACCGATCAAAATCTCACTAATCAGCGCCCAGCTAGTCTAAAAGACTTTTCTTTACCCCGACGTGAGAGTTACTTTCCCTCCTCTCCCGATTGGAGAAATGAGGTACTTTACTTTCTCTTACCCGATCGCTTTAGCGATGGTAAAGAAGATACACGCCCTCTACTTAATCGGCAGCAACTGAATCAGGCCCGACCTAATCTGCCCAATGGACAGTCTTGGCGATTTGACAGATGGGCAGAGTCGGGAGGCGATCGTTGGCAGGGTGGGACGCTCAAAGGATTAGAGTCAAAGCTGGATTATCTCAACCAACTAGGAGTGACGACGATCTGGGTAGGGCCAATCTTTCAGCAACGGGGTCACTTGGATAGCTATCACGGTTACGGAATTCAAGATTTTCTAGAGGTCGATCCTCGCTTTGGGACTCGCCAAGATTTGGTCAGTCTGGTCAATAAAGCTCATTCCCAGGGGCTACGCATTATCCTTGATATCATTTTTAACCATTCAGGATCTAACTGGATCTATGCCCCTGGTACTCCTGGGGGAGAATGGGAACCACCCTATACACCTAGTTGGTATCAGTTTGGGTCGTGGGTAGGCGATCGCGGACAACCCATCGCGGGGCAACCTCAAACCGACGCGGAAGGAGTCTGGCCGATCGAACTCCAGGAACCAGATTGCTATACTCGTGCCGGAAAGGGCGATTTAGGGCGGGGCGATCTCGATGATCCCAATGCCGAATTCCGGCGATCGGATTTCATTACGCTGCGTGATTTCCAGTTGGACTATCCCCACCTCTTAGATAACTTAGCCCGGTGTTATAAATACTGGATTGCACTGACAGACTGCGATGGCTTTCGGATTGATACCCTCAAGCACGTTACCTACGAGCAAGCCCGAAATTTCTGCGGGGCGATTAAGGAGTTTGCTGCCAATCTGGGTAAGAGTGACTTCTTTTTGGTAGGAGAAGTCGCAGGCGGAGACTACAACGAAGACCGTTATCTGGATGTGGTGGGGCAAAACTTAAATGCTGCGTTGGATATCGGCGAGATGCGGGGAAATCTTAACCAGGTTGCCAAAGGGCTGATGGACCCAAGAGCCTACTTTAACGGGTTTGATCCAATGAACGCGGTGATGGGTTCACATCGGAATCTCGGGCGGCGTCATGTTTCAATTTTGGACGATCACGATCATGTATTTGGTGAAAAAATCCGCTTTTCCAGCGAAGCCGCATCGGACCATCAGGTGATTGCGGGAGTGGGATTGCAACTGTTCACGTTGGGGATTCCCTGCATTTACGCGGGAACCGAGCAGGCATTGGCGGGGCCAGAACCGTCTGAACGCAAGTGGTTGCCCGACTGGAAGGGATCCGATCGCTATTTGCGGGAAGCAATGTTTGGCCCCTCGCATCCCCGGCAATCGGGAGTAGCAGGACTACAAGCCTTCGATCAAAACTTACCCGGCTTTGGGCCGTTTGGGACAGCGGGTGCTCACTGTTTCGATCCGAATCACCCTGTCTATGTTCGGATTGCGGCAATGGCGGCACTCCGCAAAAAGTTCCCTGTGCTGCGCTTGGGACGACAGTATTTGCGACCAACCGCGATTCCCTTCTTGAATTTGCCCTTTGGCGATCATGGACTGACTGGAGAAATTATTGGTTGGTCACGGGTTTTAGATGATGAAGAAGCGGTTTGTGTGCTAAACAGTCATGGAACGGATAATCGAGGAGCGAGAGTGCTAGTGGATGCCAATCTCAACCCGATCGGGAGTTCAATGACGGTAATTCTGAATACGGCCGAAGTAGGGAATCCGGGTTACAGAGGTGCTCATCAGGTGGGATCAACGGTGTCAGTGCAGCGACAAGATGGGACTGCCTATGTCGAGATCCAACCGCTTCCAGCATCCGAATTTTTGATTTTGACGAATCATCCCTAAAGTCAAGCTGAGGTAGTGCGATCGCCGGAATCAACCAGTCGGTGGCATTACCTTGAGCAAATCAACTTTGCAACGCCGTGCGATCGCATATTTTGAATGGGCGAAAGGAGCGATCGAGTCAGTGCAGTTTCTACTCCACTGACTCGATTAACTTTGCAACCTAGAGTGCGATCGCCAATCTAGAGTACGAGAAAAACAATAAATTGCCGCAGCTATGTGCAGTCGATCGCCGATCGTGAACAAACATCTGCGTGCATCGTGGCACGGGCATCCCGCCTGTAGTTCCGAAGCGGTGACCAAATCAACTCAGCACTGGCGGCAATCCTACCTCTTGCGGCTGCACAAACCTGCCATTAAAACTAATAGCTTTATCCTCAAAAGTCCTCGCTTCCGCTACCGCTTGCCGCAAATGAGCTCGCTCCATATCGTCCTGAATTCCCCCCACCAAATATACAATTAACTTCGTCGCTAAATCTTTTCCAGAAACTAACATTCGCTTTTTGTTCGGATCGTACAAAATCCCGTACCACGCAGACTCAGGATTGTCCATGTGGCTAAATCCTTCATCGACATCGAATCTGCGGAGTTTGTCGAAAATAGATTTGAGGGAAAGTTTCTTTCTAAATACTAGAATTCCCAAAGCATTAGCTAAAGCAACTTGACCGACTGGACGGAACAAAATATTTCCCTCGCCCCCTGGCTTTTCAAAACTAAATCGGCGCAATTCAGTCGTTTCTTCGCCGCTTTCAATTCTTTGATAGCTGGGTAAAGTTGCTAAATGATCGAACAATTTTTTAAACTCTTCAATTCCCTCTTTTAGTTCTTCATCTTCGGGACGCATGGGAATTAAACCTTTTCGTTCCGGCTTCCAATGAGGGAATTTGTATTCTAAATACCGTTCGGACATATCTTGCAGCGCTTGCAATGTGGTTAAGACAGTTGATTTGGCTGCGACTGTGGCGCTGTCCCAATTGACGCGGGGGTTTCTGTCTTCTTGTTCTTTTAATAAGGGATGGGTGACGGCAATTTTTCGGGCTGCGATCGCAAATCCGTTGTCCTCGTTCAATAATGCTAGCTGGCCCTGACTCAGCGTTACGGCCATTAGGTTAACGTGCACAAAGATCGATCGCACGCGCCGTTGTGCTTGCTGTCGCGTTTCCCCCGCTACCGCCGCCGGGATAAACTCAATCCCGATTTTTTCGTGAGCTAATTTATACACTGTTTCGGGGTCTATTTGATACTCTTCTGCTAAGTCTTCCAGAGTAATTGCAGCGCCGACTGGTTTTTTATTTTTGTTGTATCTTTGCAGGATTCCGGTTTTAATTAAACTCATTAAACCTTGAACTCCCATCAGCCGATGCTGGCCGTCTAAGGCAAAAATTGAGACTTTTTGAGAGACATTCAAAAGCCCTAAGTTCTCGTTTTTATCAAAGGATGTAAATTCAGTCGCGGATTTGGTTGCTACGCCATTTTTATCCCATTCCTCGGCTAGAGGATTGTCTACCCACGGGGGACTGACGACTACTAAAACTGCGGGGAATTTGTGCGATTTTCGGGCGGTTAAATATTGAGTTAAGGTGGCTTGCCGCGACCAATCTAAGGGACGCTGGATAATTTCGTCAATGGTTTCGTCGTCGCGGACGATGTTGTTGGTTTGGAGGTCGAATTTTTGGCGGAAAAGCGGCATCTGGGAGGCGAAACGGACGCGAGAGTCTAACCATTCTAGGGTGACTGAACCGATGTATGCTTCGCTGTTTCCCATCTGGGTTTTTTGTACGAAAATGCGATCGTCCTTTCCTAAATAATTATCTAATAAAAGTGCGATTTCCTGTCTGTCGCTATTTTCTTTTTCTAAAATTTTGCTAGCGAGGTCATCCGCTGGGTTGGTGTTCATCGGCGGTTTTTATATAATTAGGCTATTTTTTCAAAAAATATCATATATTAAAGTTTATGTCAACACTTGTTTTTAAAAAAACCTTGTGGAATACTTAAGTTATGCCCTACTATCCCACGCTTTTACCATAAAAATTGCGAAAAATCAATAGCTATTAATGCCTAATTTCTTTGCCCATGCCCCATGCCCCATTCCCAATGCCCCATTCTAAAATATGTCTACTCCTTCTTTTGAATACATTTTGCCGGTAATTCGGGGCATTCAAGCGGGCCGCGAATATTACGTGTCGATGTGTCCGGTGCGTTTTTTGCCGAAATTGTTTCCCTTTGAATCTGAAGATTTGCCGCCGTCTATGCGGGCGAAACGCGCGCTTAACAAAGCTAGGATTCCCGAAATAGCTGAGTATTTTGTTAAGAATCCTACAAGTTATACTTGTGGGGCAATTGCTGCTTCGATTGATGCGGATATTACTTTTGAAGCAGTGGGAAATGAGGCCGAAGAACGGAAAATCGGTCGCTTGCGAGTGCCGATGGATGCTAAGTTTACTATTAATGACGGACAGCATCGGCGCGCGGCTTTTGAGATGGCTTTGAGGGAAAATCCGCAGTTGGGATATGAGACGGTGGCGCTGATTTTGTTTCTCGATATTGGGTTGGAAAAATCGCAGCAGATGTTTGCTGATTTGAACGGTTTTCAAGTTCCTTTGGAGGCGTCACTCAGTCTACTTTACAACCACCGGGACGATCGCGCTTTTGTGGTGAAGGCGGTTGTTAAGCAGGTTGAGGTTTTCCGGTGTTTGACTGAGATGGAGAAGGGGAGTTTGAACGGGCGATCGCACAAATTGTTTACGCTGAGTGCGATCGACCGTGCTATCATGGCTTTGCTGTCTAATATTGAGGGCAGCGAACAGGCAAAACCCTCTGGTTCTCGCACCAAAAAAGAACAGAAAGAGGAAGAACTTGCTCAAAAAATACAACTGGCGGTTAGTTATTGGAATGCGGTTAGCAGTTTTATTCCAGATTGGCAATTAGTTCTGCACAAGCAAGTTGCGGCGGGGGAAATGCGCCGGGATTGCGTACACTGTCACAGTGTTGTGCTTGAGAGTTTGGGGGAAGTTGGGGCGGCTTTGCTGTCGGTTTTTCCTGAGAGTTGGGAGGAACATTTGAGCCTTTTGCAGCAGGTTGATTGGTCGATTTCTAATCCTGATTGGGAGGGAGGGATTTTGTTGAAAGGGGGGATTTCGCGATCGAGGGCGAGTGTTAGTTGGATGACTGATTATTTGAAAAATCGGTTGGGTTTGGAAACCGCAGATGCAGCACAGGCGGGACGCCCGTGCCACAATGAAGGTGGATAATATGAGTTAAATCCATTCTAGGTGGGCTTTTACTTGATTTACTGCCATTTTTACAGCATTAACACTAGCTGTTATTCTATAGTTACGAACTAGATTATTTGGACTATTGTCCGACAAAACCACATTTCCTTCCCAAAGGTGGCTTTTTCTTGACCAATCCAGTTGAGCAAGTTCTGATACTTGTTCTGGATCGAAGCAATAGCTATCAGCATCATAAGTGCAGTAAAGTAACTTTCCTAATATTTCTATTCCCACACTCCTGCCCAATAAACAACTTTCTTTAAAGTTATCAATTTCATTGACTGTCAAATCATCCGCATCTGTCTCATAAATGTATTGAGTTAGACTGCATTCTGTAAAAAATTGATTGAGGCAACTAATTATAGCTGCCGAACATTCTGATAAATCATAATCTTTGAGTTCGTTATTCGGATCGTTAGCAAAAGCGCAACTAACAGCCTTTGCTACATAATTCATTGTATATATTCGCTTTTCTTTAGATGATGGAGAACCTTTAACTTTCTCTGTCTTGCCCTTGAAAATTGGCACTTGTTCAATTAACTGTTTGCAAATACCTATTCGACCTTCCATTTCGCCAAACGACAAGAGTAAAGATTTATCCAGCGCTCTTGTTTGCGCCATATCTCTAAAGTCTCTTTGACACTGATTTAAGTTGCCTTCTAAAACTAGCGTAATTGGGAAATCATTATTTCCAATTAACTCGCCGTTAGCACTCTCTATCAATTCGTGAATCGCTCGCTTGCGGTGCTGTCCGTCGGTAATATCTAACTTAACGCCACGAGGGATAACTACTAAACAAATTCCCCGACTTAGTTCGATAATTTGAATCTTCTCTGGATCGACATTGGCAGTGAGTGTACCCACAATCCAGGGTTGGTCTTTTCTAACGCGCTTGAGAATGTACTCCTTGACTTCCTCAGCATGGCCCTTAATCTCTGGACGGTTTTTACCAGACTCAGGCTCGTTATTGGTAGAAGGTCTTGCTTGGAGAAGAGTAGGCAAGTCATCAGCAGGCACGTTGAATTGTACCATTTTTCGCTTTCCATGCTCAAAAATTAAGCCCGGATAGCACTTCTGACGGTGGTATCTGGCGAAGTACGGCTCAAGGAATTCATCTAGTCGCTGGTTGAGTTCTGGCTGAGTCGAGCTGTCATTAGCCATAGCTTCTAAATTAATTTAAAGGTTAATATTTAATTGTAAATCATCACGGGTTATAGTAGTTAGGCAGACTATTACGCTCAAAGCTCAACGATCAAGGGCAAACAATTATGTTGCGTCACAGCGTGGAATTCACAGCACAAGTGTTGCTGCTTGGCAAGGGGAGATTGGTAAAATGACACAAGCTCAGCAGATGCCACTATTCCCACCACGCAGCGTTAAGCAATTAGTGGATGATGTAGAAAAGTTAACTCAAGAAATTCAGGATTTGTATTGTAGCGATGAAATTCCCTGGATTTTAGGTGTATCTTTTGGAAAAGATTCGAGCGCAGTATTGCAGTTAATATGGTATGCGATCGCAGCACTTCCCCTGGAAAAGCGCACAAAAACAATTCATTTAATTACAACAGATACGCTGGTTGAAAATCCGATAATTTCTACCTGGGTTCGCAATTGCATTAAACAGGTTAAGCTAGCAGCTAACCAGCAAAAAATGCCAGTTGAACCTCATCTGCTTCATCCTTCCGTTCAAGAAACATTCTGGGTATGCTTAATGGGGAAAGGCTATCCAGCACCTCGAAATGGATTTCGCTGGTGTACCGATCGCATGAAAATTCAACCTGTCAATCATTTTATTCGTGAAATGGTTAGATCTCACGGTGAAACTATTGTTGTTTTAGGTACTCGAAAGGCTGAAAGCAGCAAACGCGCTGCAACAATGAAAAGGCATGAAGCAGGTAGAGTGCGCGAGCGCTTAAGTCCTAATTCTCGTTTAATTAACTCTCTAATTTACACTCCTGTGGAAGACTGGCGGGATGATGAAGTTTGGCTTTATTTAATGCAGTATCCTAACCCTTGGGGAGGTGACAATAAAGACTTGTTTACCATGTATCGCGGTGCGACAGCAGATAACGAATGCCCTCTAGTCGTTGATACTTCTACGCCTAGCTGTGGAGATTCTCGCTTTGGCTGCTGGGTTTGTACAATGGTAGACCAAGATAAATCTATGCAGGCAATGATTTTAAACGATGAGGAAAAAGAATGGATGCAGCCTCTCCTCGATATTCGCAACGAATTAGACATAAAAGACGATCGCCCAAAAAGAGACTTCCGCCGCATCTACGGTAGAGTAGAACTGTTTGAACGCAACATGGGCGACGACACAACCTCCGTCGAACCCATCCCAGGGCCCTACACCAAATTCTGGCGAGAACACTGGCTGAGACGAGTCTTGGAAGCACAAACCCAAATCCGCAAAACCGCACCCCTAGAAATGCGCGACATCACCTTAATTACCCCAGAAGAACTTAGCGAAATCCGCCGCATTTGGCTGGAAGAAAAGCACGAATTCGACGATTCTTTGCCCCGGATTTACCAAGAAGTCACGGGCGAACCTTTTGAAGATTCCCGTCCCGCCGCTGAAAGAAAACTCCTCGGTAGCGATGAATGGACTGCGATCGAAGAGATTTGCAGCGAGGACAAAATGCACCTCGAATTGATGGCAAAACTCCTGGATACAGAACGCCAATACTACACTAAACCCCGCCGTACAGGCATTTACGCCGATTTGGACAAATGCTTTGAAACCAGTTCGCGATCGAAGGAAGAAGCGATTGGCAACGCCCACTATCAACGCAATTTAAAAAAAGCGGTGGAAGATATCAAAGCAAATCCGACGGAAAACATTCAGCAATTCAAAGATGCGATCGCCCAAAGCAACAGTTCCGCCAAAAACGATACCGTTGATATTGCCAAACTTAAAGAAGAACTCGAAAGCAACAGCAATCAAAGCAGACAGCTATCTTGGGCAGACATCAAATTTTCTACTACCGATTTAGGAGAGAAAAATAGCAAAGATTAAATCTGTTAAATCAAAATTTCCCTGCGTAAGGTGCGTCAGCTATCATTATTCTCGACATAATGGATAGCCCAATCGCTGACGTACCTACCAAACAAATCAGCAACCACCGACAACATCTATAATGCAATTCCTCGAACTCGTCCTCAAAAACTTCGGCCCCTATGCAGGCACCCAAACCATCAATCTCCGCCCCGAAAAAGACGGGAATCCCTGCCCAGTTATTTTATTTGGCGGCATGAATGGCGGTGGCAAAACCACCCTCATGGACGCCATTCGCCTCGCCCTCTACGGTGGCAGAGCCCAATGTTCCACCAGAGGCAATTTAAGCTACAGCGACTTTCTCAATCAATGCGTCAACTACCACACTCCTCCATCACAAGATACCCGCGTCGAACTAACATTTGAACAAGTCCAAGACGACAAATTAGCTCAATTTAAAATAGTTAGATACTGGAAAAATTTAGATATCAAAGATAACTTAAGCATTCTCATATACAGCGAAATAGTCAGCGATTGGTGGCCGGACAAAGCAATTACTAACACTTGGGACGAATACATCGAAACCCTTTTGCCCGTCGGAATATCCAATCTATTTTTGTTTGACGGCGAACAAGTAAAAGCACTTGCAGAACTCGAAACACCGCCGGAGTTTGTCGTCGGGGCGATTAAATCTCTTTTAGGTTTAGAATTAGCAGAACGCCTCGCCGTCGATTTAGAAATATTAGCCGGCCGCAAGCGGAAAGAAATTGCTGGCAAAAAAGACTTGGCTGCTTTAGAGAAAATCGAAGAAACTTTTAAGGAAATTACTACTAAAACAGATTTAGCTAAGCAAGAACAAGCCAGCTTTAAAAACGAATTAGAGAAAGCTCAAAAAAATCAGCAACAAGCATCAGACAAGTTTATTTATGAAGGCGGGAAAATTGCAGCCGATCGCAGTAAACTAGACAGACAACTAAACGACTACAGAAATCAGGCAGACAAAACGCGTCAAGCCATGATGGAATTGGCGTCAAATACGCTACCACTAGCCTTAATTTCGCCCTTGCTAAGTGAAGCAAAAACGCAAGCAGAAACAGAAGCCAGCCAGCAGAAAGCAAAGATTGCCCAAAATGTTATCAAACAAAGAAGCGATCGCCTCCTCAACTATATGGCGGAAATCTCGTTAAATCCCCAACAACTCGATAAAATTCAAGACTTCATCCGCCAAGAAAACCAAGAACTCGAACAGCAAGCCGGAACAGACGCCCCGCCCTGGATGAACGCCGACAACAACAGCATCCAGCAACTAGAAAACCTTCTTAGCTACCAAATCAAAGCCCAGCAAATTCTAGCCCGCGAACAAATAGAAGAAATCAAAAACATCGAAGCAGAAATCGACTCCACAGACAGACAACTCGCCGCCGCCGCTTCCCCCGAAGCCTACGAAAAACTAGAATCTGAGGTCAGGAAAGCCCAAAAAGCAGTCGCTATCGCATCCGCAGCCTTGGAATCAGCCAACAGCCGCATCGCCGAATTAGACAGAGAATTAGACAAAACTAAAAAAGAACTAGAAAGCTACAGCAGCGAATACATCACCATCAGAAACAGCCAACACGTCATCGCTTCGATCGCCAAAGCCCAAGCCACCCTGAAACTCTTTAAAGAAAAACTCACCGTCAAAAAACTCAACAAACTCGAAATAGAAATTACCGACTGTTTCCGCTACCTGTTGCACAAAACCGACCTCGTGCACAGAGTTGCGATCGACACTCAAACATTTAGCCTCTCCATTTACGATCCAGAAGGCAAACCGGTACCCAAACACCGACTTTCTGCCGGGGAAAAACAATTGCTGGCGATCGCCTTTTTGTGGGGATTGGCTAGAGTATCCGGGAGACAATTGCCAGTGGCGATCGACACTCCCTTGGGCCGCCTCGACTCCTCCCACAGAAACAACCTAGTCGAACGCTATTTCCCCTCGGCCAGCCACCAAGTCATCCTGCTTTCTACCGACACGGAAATTAGAAAAGTAGAATACGAAAAACTCCAAGAATTAGAGGCGATTGCCCACAGCTACCTCCTCAAATACGACTCCGCCAAACACCAAACCACCGTCGAAAAAGGTTACTTCTGGGAATGAACCGCAGATGAGGGCAGATGAACACGGATGAACGCAGATTGGATTGGATGGCATGGAGATTTTTGGTAGAGTTTTGGATGTGGGATGTTTTTAACCGCAGATGAGGGCAGATGAACACGGATGAATGCAGATTGGATGGGATGGCATGGGGATTTTTGGTAGAGTTTTGGAGGTGGGATGTTTTTAACCGCAGATGAGGGCAGATGAACACGGATGAACGCAGATTGGAATTGAATGGGATTACGGAAAAAATTATTGGTTGTGCTTTTAAGGTAGGAAATACTTTAGGTTGTGGATTTTTGGAGCAAGTTTATCAGAATTCTTTGGTTTATGAACTTCGCAAAACAGGGATGCTGGTTGAACCTCAGTTTGTCATTTATGTCCATTATGAAGATATAATCGTTGGGAAATTCGTACCAGATGTGTTGGTGGAAAGATCCGTGCTTGTAGAACTCAAAGCTATCAAATCACTGGGGGAAAGAGAAATGGCACAGTGTCTAAATGTCATAAAAGCTACCAAACTAACCGTCTGCTTGCTCATCAACTTCGGCAACCCTAAAGTAGAAATTCAACGAATAGTCAATAATTTCTAAACAGCAGATACAATCTCATGCTATTATCTGCGTTCATCCGTGTTCATCTGCCCTCATCTGCGGTTAAAAAATTATCAACCTATGGAACCACCAGTCGATCGCATCCGCCTCTCCCAAACAGGCAAAGACCAACTATCAAAACTGAAACGATCGACCAAAATCGATCAGTGGAATATTCTATGCAGGTGGGGATTCTGCCGATCGCTCGCCGAGCCCAGCATCCCATCGCCAGTACCAATTCCCAGCGACAGCAACGTCGAATTAAGCTGGGATGTCTTCGGCGGCGACATGGCCGATATCTTGATAATTGCCCTCAAGCAGCGGTGTCACCAAGACAATTTAGGCACAGAAAAAGAAACTCTAGCCAAACAATTTCGCCTGCACTTGCACCGAGGGATTGGTTATTTAGCTGGCGATCCGAATATTAAGAAAATCGAAGACTTGGTGGTGATCGCTTTATCGCCTGAAAAATTAAGAAATTAAACGAACCGCGAAGACGCAAAGGACGCGAAGGAAGAAGGGAAGAGAAGGGATGAGTTCACAATTTACTTCAGTAAAAGCGGGAAAAAATGACCTACTGGCCCTTGGCCTTCCCCAATATCCAAAGCATATTTGAGAGCAGTAGTAACATAATTCTTAGCTAATGTCACCGCTGTAAACAAATCTTTCCCCAAAGCCAAATTAGCGACGATCGCAGCACTCAAAGTACAACCAGTCCCGTGAGTATTCCCAGTATCAACATTCTCAGTCTTCAACACATCCAACCGCGTACCATCAAACCAAACATCAATTCCCCGCAAATCTCCCGCCATCCCGCCGCCTTTCACCAAAACCGCCTTTGCACCCAAACGGTAAATCTGCTGCGCCGCCGATCGCATATCGTCTAGAGAAACAATCTCCAAACCGCTCAAAATCTGAGCCTCAAACCGATTGGGAGTCACGACAGCAGCCATTGGAATCAAAACATCCCGCAAAAAGGCGATCGCCCCGTCATCAATCAATCGATCGCCCGATCGTGAAACCATCACCGGATCGACAACCAAATTCCCTATTCCCAAAGCTTCCACCTGTGAAGCCACCGCCACCATAATTTCCCGATTCAGCAGCATCCCAGTTTTTACAGCGTGTACCCCAATATCCCCAACCACCGCCTCAATTTGAGCCGCCACAGCCTCCGCAGACAAAGCATCAACTCGCATCACCCCCAAAGTATTTTGAGCCGTCACGCAAGTCAAAGCACTTGTACCGTGCACACAGTGAAACGCAAAAGTCCGCAAATCCGCCTGAATTCCGGCCCCACCGCCACTATCCGAACCCGCCACAGTCAAAGCCACAGGAATCCTCGATTTCATCATCTTTTTTCAACCGCAGATAAACGCCAACTAGAACCAGACAAATCCATCTTATCCGCGTTCATCAGCGCACATCCGCCCTCATCTGCGGTTAAAATTCCCAAACAAAATTAGCTATGATTAAAACAAATGTAAAGAATTATTGCAAACAACTGTGAAAATCACCCGAATCGACCTCAACTCTTGGATCTTCCACATCGCCGGCCAAACAATCCTCGTCGATCCCTGGCTGGTCGATCCCCTCGTATTTTACGGTCAACCCTGGCTGTTCACCGCCTACCACAACACCCCCGTCGCCTTCACTCCCAGCAGCTTACCGCCGATCGACCTCATCCTAATTTCCCAAGGATTAGACGACCACTGTCACAGACCAACACTCGAACAGCTCGATCGCACAATTCCCGCGATCGCCTCACCCACCGCCACCAAAGTCCTCAGAAGTTTAGGCTACACCAATATCACATCTTTAGCAAATTGGCAAGAGTTAAATTTTAAAGAAAAGTTACAAATTACCGCCGTACCCGGAGCCGAAATCGGGCCGGGACAGGAAGAAAACGGCTATTTGCTCAAAGATTTAAGCCGCGGCGAGACACTTTATTACGAACCGCACCTGCCACCATTAGACAAAGTTAAACAGAAAATAGACACAGTAGACGTAGCGATCGCCCCAGTCATCGGTCAAATCTTCCCATTCCTCGGACAAGTCATTATCGGGCCAGATGAAGCCCTCCGCCTCGCCCAAACTCTCAAACCTCGGTTTTTTCTGCCTACAGCGGCGGGAGACATCCGAGCCACAGGCATTTTACCAATGTTAGTGCGATCGATCGGCAGCATTCCCGAATTTCGCGATTTACTAGCAAAATCCGGCCTCTCCACCCAACTCCTCGAACCCGAACCAGGCCAAACCCTGGAAATTTTAGATTTTAGATTTTAGATTTTTTAGATTTTAGATTTTAGATGCTCGATATTTTAGATTTTAGATTTTAGATGCTCGATATTTTCGATTTTTTAGATGGGAGATTGGAGATTCAATGCCAAATCCCCAATCTAAAATCCAAAATCCCCAATCTAAAATCCCAAAATCCCCAATCTAAAATCTAAAATCTAAAATCATCTTGGTGGGCGACGGTTACGCAAAAACTCAGGAATATCCAATCCCAAATCCTGCGGCGGTTTCGCTTTCGGATCAGGCGTCTGTTGAGCAGGAGTTGTCGGCGCAGTTGCAGCCCGCCAAGGAGCATTAACATTTTGCGTCCGCCCCGGAGTCGGAGGCGCCGGAATTTCTCCCGAAAAACCAGTAGCGATCACAGTAATCTTAATTTCGCCCTGAAGCCGCTCGTCAATCACCGCTCCAAAAATAATATTGGCATTCGGATCGACAACCTCGTAAATCGTCTCAGCCGCCGCATTCACCTCGTGCAGCGTCATGTCAGTACCGCCAGTGATGTTAAACACCACACCTCTAGCGCCCTCAATAGACGAAGCTTCCAGCAGAGGCGAAGAAATAGCCTGCATCGCAGCCTCCCTAGCCCGCGACTTGCCAGAACCCACACCGATGCCCATCAAAGCCGAACCCGCATCAGCCATTACTGCCCGCACGTCAGCAAAGTCAACATTCACCAAACCGGGAATAGTAATAATGTCAGAAATACCCTGAACCCCTTGGCGCAGGATATCATCAGCAACTCGAAAAGCCTCTTGTACCGGCATTTGTTCCGAAATCACAGACAGCAGCTTGTCGTTAGGAATTACGATCAGCGTATCAACGCGGGTTTGCAAAGCCGCGATTCCTTCCTCAGCTTGGCTGGTGCGCCGCCGTCCCTCAAACGTAAAAGGCCGCGTCACTATGCCCACAGTCAAGGCGCCCATTTCCTTAGCCACCTCAGCCACGATCGGAGCCGCGCCCGTGCCCGTACCGCCGCCCATGCCGGCTGTGATAAATACCAAATCCGCATGATTCAGAGCATTAGCAACCTCGTCGCGAGATTCCTCCGCAGCCTTTTGACCAATCGCCGGATTGCCCCCTGCCCCCAAACCGCGCGTCAACTTCTGTCCGACTTGCAAGCGTTTCGGAGCATTTGAGAGAACCAGAGCTTGGGAATCTGTATTCACACACCAAAACTCGACACCAGAAACCTCGCTGGCAATCATCCGGTTAACGGCGTTGCCCCCACCGCCGCCGACGCCAATTACTTTGATTTTGGCAGCACTGCTGGGCATTATGTCTTTGGGATTGACCATAGGATCGATATCAATACTATCTACATTTACATAACCAGACTTGCGTCTAAAGGGATTGGCGGAATCTGCAGCCACCGGAAAATTTTTTACTTCTTCCGAAGGGGGACTGTCTTGGTCAGACCCCTGTCTATTATTAAGCTTCATTAGAGTCGGGGATAGTAGATTACAGCTTTTTAACTAAACGCCAATTCACAATCAACTATAGGCTAAGTTGCGTGAAAAACTAACACTGATCGATGCTTAATGTTAGCAATCTCGGATTTTGCCGGCCTCGCTAGCCGAGACCTCGCTTGACGCCCTCCAGGTACTTGACCGGATTAAGGCAATTGTAAGCAAGGCAGAAGGAAAAAAAATGGATACTAGCCCCAGACGCGGAGCGCTATCCAAAAACTGTGCTGATTTGAAGCCCTGCGTATCGATCCTGGTGGGCAACAATTCTGCCTATCGATCGATACCTTCTAGCTTCTGTTGACAGAAAATCAATTCTGGGCGCGAGTGGGTGCGGGAGTGGAACTCTCCAAACTGGGGGGGAGTTCTGGCAAATGGACGATCGGCGAAGCAGGATTTTTCAAGTCAATGTAGGCTATTTTGCTTGAATCTAGCTGTTTTGGCAATTGTCGCATTCGGTCTAAAACCTTAAGTTGCTCCGCAGTCTTGGAACTGTAGGGCCCTAAGTGTACGGTACCGATCTCTGTTTTCAAGATCAAGTTGTTCGGGTTTTGCCAATTAATCTCAAACACTTTCACCGTCAAGCCGCTGAGTCCTTGGTAAAACTTCTGCCAAGAGGCGCGATACTGTTCCAAAGGCCCGATGACTTTTAAAGTGGGCAAAGAACGCTGAGGCTGCGTTCCCGGAATGCTGCCGGGCCCGATCGAACTATTCTGCGATCGTACAGCAGTATAACTATCCGACGGCATCCAACCTCCGCGAGCATCCAGCCACCCCACTTTTTCCTTCTCACTGTTCGATCTCAACACCGCCGTCGGCTGCGCCACGGCCACCGGCAGGCGTTCTGCCACTTCTATAGTCAAACTCGGCGGAAACAAGTTACGAGTCACCTTCGCTTTGGCGATGGGCCCCGTTGACTCCAGCTTTTCGGCCAGGGCCTGCGGTTGAATCCCCCACAATGACTGCGGGTAAGACAGCGGCACCAAAGACCGCACCGCCTTATCCGATAGCCACTGATTGCCCTCCACCTTCACTTGTTCCGATCGGGCAATTAACCAAGCCGGCTGAGCAATCCACCACAGCAAACCCCCAGCCATTGCGCTAGCTGCCAGCATTTGCCACACAACAGCCGCCAATCGAGCGCGTCTCTGCTGCCGCAACTTTTGGCGCCTGCGCCCTAACTCTGTTTGAGAAACCGCTCCAAAACTAGCCATCTACGTCTTGACAATATAGGAATTAAGGATTAGCACAAATTCAAAACTGTTTAATCTCTTTCTCTTGAACCCTGTTTTCCCCTACCATTTAACCAGATCCCCGCAAATTTACCCATACTCCTGTTGATATCAGTAATATCACTGATCCCGCTCAGTAATAAAAAATTATTAATTAAAAATTCTCAATTCCAGCGCCGGGAAAACCCCTTACCAGATCAAGGTTCTTTGGGTATTTAGGGCATTACCCCACAGGGCAAAAGGTTACAAATCAAACTAAACTCAACTAAAGAAAGTTTAGACTTTCGATTAACTTTTTTAACTTTTATTCGGCTTCCATTGTGATCGCACTCGAATTAGACAGATTCTATAAAGCCTGCAACCCCAGCAAGACCCTTGTTGCGGGAGACCCAGGGGATTATCAATACTACATTGATTTTGGTTCCGTGCGTGGCGGCAAAATCATTGAATCTTTACAGCGAACCATTACCCGCATCTCCCCCAACGAGCCAACCTGTCAGCTATTTACAGGACATATCGGCTGTGGCAAATCTACGGAATTGTTTCGACTAAAAGCTGAGTTAGAGCAAGAGGGTTTTTGCGTCGTCTACTTCGAGTCTTCCCAAGACTTAGACATGGGTGATGTAGATATCAGCGATATTTTGCTGAGCATTGCGCGCCAAGTCAGCGAAACTATGGAATCCGCTAAAATCAAACTCAGACCGAGCTATTTCACCAATCTGTTTGCAGAAGTGGCAGAATTTTTGCAGACTCCCATAGATTTGTCCGCGGAAGCCGAGTTATCTGTAGGCATTGCTAGAGTGACTGCTAAAACTAAAGACTCTCCCAAACTGCGATCGCAACTTAGGCAATATCTCGAACCCCGCACCAACAGCATTTTGCAGTCGATCAACGAAGAACTCCTCAACAAAGCTAACGCCGAACTCAAGCAGCAAGGCAAAAAAGGGCTCGCAGTCATCGTTGACAACCTCGATCGCCTCGACGCCTCCCTCAAACCCAGCGGACGCACCCAGCCAGAATACTTGTTTTTAGACCGCGGCGAACAGTTGAAAAAACTTAATTGCCATGTCGTCTACACGATTCCCCTGACTTTGATTTTTTCCAACGACTTCGGCCGCCTCGCCAGTCGATTTGGAGTCAAACCCAAGGTGATGCCGATGGTACCAGTGCAAGTGCGATCGGGCGAAGACCACCTCGAAGGAATGGCACTGCTGCGGCAGCTAGTATTAGCTAGAGCTTTCCCGAAAGTTGCTCCCGATCAACGCATTGATTTGATTTCCCAGGTGTTTGACTCTCCCGAAACTTTAGATCGGCTTTGTCGGATTAGTGGCGGTCACGTTCGCAATCTACTGATGCTTTTGTATAGCTGTTTGCAGCATGAAGACCCTCCCTTCTCTCGCGAATGCCTCGAAAGCGTCATTCAAGAATATCGCGATGACCTTTTGGGAGCCATCAATGACCTGGAATGGGAATTGCTGTTTCAAGTCGTCAAGCGACAAAGTGTAACCGGCGAAGAAGAGTCTCAAATCTTGTTGCGAAGTATGTTTGTCTTTGAATACCGCGATCAAGAAGGTCGTTGGTTTGGGATTAATCCAGCCCTAGCAGAAACCAGAAAATATAAGGAGTGGCTGCAGCGCACTGAAGCAAAATAGTTGGGATGTTTGAGATAGCTTCGTGACTCTAAGAACCCTTAACCACAGGGGAATTAGAAAGTATTTAACTGAAAATTCATCGCTCACAACTCCGAAATCTTACAATTTAATAAAGAAATCAGTCAGCGGTTTTTGCCACTGGCTGATTTCTGTTGAATGCTGGCTATAGGCGGTGAATGTTATTGTCGTGTACAACCTTGCCGCCACTAAGGACTTTCCCCACTCTCAACTCTCATATCTGCAATGTCATACCCCCTATGTCTGTTTTTACCTGTTGCTCTTAATTTCACATAATCCCATCCCGGACGACATTTTTTTGCGGTTGTGTTAAATGCCTGCTACAGATATATCGGAGTTGTTTACTAATAGCTAGCCGTCGGTATGATCGTGAACTTAGCAGTTGGCTATTTATGATCTGTAGTATTTTATGTATAGCTGAATAAAAATATCTAAGATAACCTTAAAATTTTATTGGGAAGTCTAGCATTCTCTGAGATTGAGAGGTATGATATCTTTACATTGGATCTAATAACTATGTAAGTATTGATAAAAGAAGTAGGAAAAACTACGTACTTATACAGAGATAAGGCGTCATACAGAGACGGCGCTGTCTAAGTATATACGCTTTCAGTCACGATTGGCGAGCGTTAGGTAATTGATTAATGCAAAAGAGGTGCACGCATGACCGATCTAATTAAGGTACAAGAAACTGCCAACTACAACGAGCGATCGCTCAAAACTCTGGTCAGGTCAATCACAATGTCTCAACACCAATTCTCGCTAATTTTGGTGCGCTGCAACTACGAGCAGTTGCGACAACAAATAGCGCAGCGGCTGCGAGAAGTGTCCCCAGTTCCAATTCAAGATATCGTCCTGCCACCTTCAGTTAAAACCCTTTATACTACTCTGCAGGCAAGCACTTTCCAGGAGGGGTACTCGCGTGTCGGTGCCGCCTCGGCTTTGATGGTATTCGGTTTAGAAACAGTAGTAGCGATCGACGAACTGATGGCTTCTACCAATCAAGTGCGAGACGAATTTCGCAAAAATTTTTCCTGCCCAGTGATTTTGTGGGTAACAGATGACATCGTGACCAAAATGATTCGTCTGGCCCCGGATTTCAAAAGTTGGGCCGCCGCCACAATTAAATTTGAAATGGGCGTTGACGAATTAATTAATTTCCTCGCTAGGCGGGCCGATACTATATTTAAAATAGGCGAACTCAATCAAGAACTCGCCAGCAGCAACGTCAGCACCATCGCTAATTGTGAAACCTGCGACACCCCGTGCGAAAAACGCGACATGGAGCGCGAACTCAGCCCCGGAGAACGCTTTCTAACTTTTAACTCAGGGCCCCAAAACCCACGACAATCAGATGTCCACTCGTATTCGCCATTGAGTCCGGGCAATACCTTCGATTTGGCGATCGGCTCTTTGCCACGCCGAGAACTAGAATTAGCTTTAAGAGATTTACAAAATCGCGGTGAAGAATTAGAACCCGCCCTCAAAGCCAGCCTGCAATTCGTTCTCGGTCGAGATTACTATGTCAGCGACCAAACCGAAACTGCCTTAATTCACTACCAAGAAAGTTTAGTATTTTGGCAGCAGAAAACGGGCAACTGGGAACTAGCAAACTTGGAACATTCCGAAAACCCAGAAACCTTCTCCTCCTTGTCGAATCCTGTCCCCAAAATTTTATTTTTAGAGAGAGAAGGCATAGTGCTGTTTCACATAGCCCTGTGTCACCGCTTACAAGCAGCCAGAAACCCGGTAGCCAACCGCCAGCACTGGGAACAAGCGTGGATTAGCCTGGAAAAATCTAGAAACGCTTTCTCCCTTGCCTCACGCCCGGAATTGGTAGCTGAGGTGACAGCACACCTCGGAGAAGTGCTGCAGCGCCTGAAAGCTTGGGGAGAGTTGCAAGCATTAGCTGAAAATTCTTTGCAGTTGCACTTCACTTACGGTACTCCCAGCCAACTAGCTCAAGATTACGGCTTTTTGGCTGAAGTTGCCCTGCAAGAGTCGAGGTGGAGTCAAGCCCGCCAACTAGCCGAGTTGGCTTTGGCGATTTTGGATCAAACGCCTAATGATTTGAGATTGTTGATTGAAGATTTGAGATTGGGCTTTGAGGGAAATTATCCAGAAATTGTGGGTTCTAACGAGTTAAGTAACGAACCCAAATCTAAAATCCAACATCCCAAATCCGACAGGAGTTCGTATCTTTTACTTTTAGCCAGAAGTTTGCGACAGCTAGGGCAGTGGGAAGCCGCGGTTCATTCTTTGGAGTTGGCTCAATCTCAAAGCGAGCCGAAGTACGACCCCCGACTTTACATCGATATTTTGACGGAATTGCAAGCGGTTTATTTCGAGCAGGGAGAGTATCTTAAAGCGTTTCGGATTAAAAAAACCCAGCGTTCGATCGAATATCAATACGGATTTAGAGCTTTTATCGGAGCCAGCCAATTGCAGCAGCAGCGCCAAGCGGTCAATCCTTCAGGCCCCTCAGCTCAAAACCAAGCTGCCATCGCAGCCTCCATGACAGCTTACTCGCGGCAAACAGATATCAATAGCTTGCTAGAAAGAATTAGCAGGGACGACCATAAATTAACTATTATTCACGGGCCCAGCGGAGTCGGGAAAAGTTCTCTAGTCAATGCCGGCTTAGTACCAGCTTTGAAAAATATTACTCCGGGCGCGCGCGATACATTGCCCGTAGTAGTCAAAGTTTACACCGACTGGTTGGTAGAGTTAGAAAATGCTTTGAACAGCGCACTGTACGACAAACAAGCCGAAGAGGAAAGTAAATTAATCTCGAAAGGACTACAGGAAATCCACAAAAGAAGTTGCTCGGTTATTCCTGCTCGCAGCTCGGAAGTCTCTTCTTTTATTATAGAGCAGTTGCGCGAAAATGCCACAAATAATTTGTTGACTGTGCTGATTTTCGATCAATTTGAAGAGTTTTTCTTTGTTTCGACTTCAGTGGCACAAAGACAACTTTTTTATAATTTTTTGCGTTTGTTTTTGAATTTGCCTTATGTCAAAATAATTCTGTGCTTGCGCGAAGATTATTTGCACTACTTACTAGATTGCGATCGCTTCCCAAATCTTGATGCTATTAACAATAATATTCTCGACAAAAGCATCCGCTACCAACTGCGGAGTTTTTCTATCAAAGACGCGCGGGCTGTCATCGGACACTTAACAGAACGGGCAGAATTTTATTTAGAGCCGGCACTGATCGATGCCTTCGTAGAAGATTTAGCAGACGAACTGCAAGAAGTGCGACCAATCGAATTGCAGGTAGTAGGAGCGCAACTGCAAGAAGAAGGTATTACCAGTCTAGCACAATACCAGCAGTTGGGGGACAATCCCAAAGCGGAATTAGTGAAACGATCGCTCGAAAGAGTCATCTCTGACTGTGGACCAGTTAACGAAGACGCAGCTTGGAAAATCTTGTTTTCTCTGACAGATGAAAGAGGCGTTAGACTGATAAAAACCAAACACGAACTCTCGTTAGTTACAGGTCAGCAGCCAGTCGATGCCCGCGAAACCGAATTATCGGCGATCGGCAGAAACAGAATTTCCCTACAGCGACAGTTCGCCAAAGACCCTGAAAGCCTACCAAATAAAACCGACAACCTCGACTTAATTTTAGACATTTTAGTTGGTCATGGTTTGCTATTTCTGCTACGGGAAGCGCCCGAAGACCGCTATCAATTAGTACACGACTATTTAGTGCGACCGATCCGCCAAAGATTCGGCTTAGAAGCCAGACTGCACAAAGCAGAAGCAGACAAAAAAATGAGTCAAGTACAGCTCTACCGAGCCAATACTTTTCTCAAACAACTGCTGGGATTAGCAGTGATCGGCGTCATGCTGCTAACCAGTTCCACCATCGCCGCCGTAAACTTTTGGTGGCGGGCTGTGGGTCAAAAACAGCTAGCTGTCGCTCAAACTCAGCGAGCGGAAATCAGTACCCTGACAGCCGCTTCTGAAGCACTTTATTTCTCAAACAACAAATTTGACGCCATGATGGAAAGTTTGAGAGCTGGTAAAAAGTGGAAACAGATCGAACACTCCCAACAAATGTCTACTCTCAAAGACACCGAAATTCTGATTTCTGCCGCCCTGCAGCAGGCAGTTTATGGAGTTAAAGAACGCAACCGCTTGGAAGGACACGGCGATGTAGTTTGGGGTCTTAGCTTCAGTCCAGACGGCGAAACAATAGCTTCTTCCAGTGTAGATAAAACAGTCAAACTTTGGCGGCGCGACGGCAGTTTGCAGGCAACTTTCAAAGGCCACACTAACAGTGTCTCCTGTGTGGCGTTCAGTCCCGATAACAAAAGCATAGCCTCGGCAAGTTTAGATAAAACTGTCAAAATTTGGCAAAATGACGGCAGTTTGCTGGCAACTTTCAAAGGGCATACTAATAGCGTTACCAGCGTTGCTTTTAGCTCGGACGGTCAAACGATCGCCAGTGGCTCTACAGACAAAACTATCAAACTTTGGAAAACCGATGGCACGCTGCTGCGAACGATCGAACAATTTGCTCCCGTAAATTGGCTAAGCTTCAGCCGCGACGGCAAAATAATCGCTGTGGCGAGCGATGACGGTACTGTGAAACTGTGGAGTTCTGACGGCCGGTTGATCGCTAATTTATGGCACAGCGAAAACAAACAACCCTCGAAAATTTACACCGTCAGTTTCTCCCCCGATGGTGAAACGATCGCCAGTGCGGGTGAAGATAAAACTGTAAAAATCTGGAGCATCGCTGCACTCAAACACCCACCAACAGAAAATTCAACACCAGCTAAAAAAGGTGAACTGCTAACAACTTTGCGGGGACACAGCAAGTGGGTATTTGGTGTCAGTTTCTCCCCCGATGGTCAAACACTTGCTTCGGGAAGTGCAGACGGAACTGTCAAACTCTGGAATCTTGCTGGTGTTGGCGACAAACGCCCAACCGATGCTAGCAACATTAAACCAGAGAGTCGCTTACTGAGAACTTTTGAGGGACACGCCGATCGAGTTACTCAGGTGAGTTTTAGCCCGGAAGGCAAAACCTTGGCTTCGGCAAGTTTTGACAAAACTATCAGGCTGTGGCGACTCGATGACGTGCCGCTCAAAACCCTCGACGGACACCAAAACCGGGTGCAAGGCGTTACTTTTAGCCCCGACGGCCAAAGGCTGGCTTCTGCTTCTACGGACAAAACTATCAAACTCTGGAGTCGCACGGGAGTTTTGCTAGAAACCTTGGAAGGACACACTCAGAGAGTCGCCAGCGTCAGTTTCAGCCTCGACGGCCAGCTACTTGCTTCTGGGAGTTACGACAAAACGGTGAAAGTCTGGAGTTTGACAGAAGATGGCATGAATAATATTCTGCCTTGTCCTTCGGCTCCGCTATTCCCGTGTTCGCCTTCTGTGCTGTTCACTCTCGACGCCCACGCCGATAGCGTGATGAGCGTGAGTTTTAGCCCCGATAGCGAGGTTCTGGCAACGGCTAGCAAGGATAAGACTGTGAAACTCTGGACTAGAAACGGCAGGCTGATTAAGACTTTGACGGGACACACAGGCTGGGTGACTGGGGTGACTTTCAGTCCCGACGGCTCGATGCTGGCTTCTGCCAGCGATGATGGTACTCTCAAACTCTGGAATCGGGATGGTCGTTTGCTGAGAACTTTTGAAGGAGCTCACAACAGTTTTGTGTTGGGGGTTGCTTTTAGCCCTGATGGCAAAATGCTGGCTTCGGCTGGTTACGACAATTCGGTGAAATTGTGGAAGGTAGATGGGACTTTGGTGGCGACGCTGCTGAAGGGTTCTAGCGACAGCGTGACTAGCGTGGGTTTTAGCCCGGATGGTTTGTTGGTTGCTTCGGGTAGTTACGATCATAAGGTGAAGCTTTGGAGTCGCAGCGGGACTTTGCTGAAAACTTTGACGGGTCACAAGGATAGCGTGATGAGCGTGAGTTTTAGCCCGGATGGGAAGGTTCTGGCTTCTGCGGGCCGAGATAATCGGGTGATTTTGTGGAATTTGGATCTTGATGATTTGTTGGTGAGGGGCTGCGACTGGGTGGGGGATTATCTGAGAACTAATCCTAATGTGAGCGATCGCGATCGGGGTCTTTGTGAGGGGGTTGGGGCAAAACCAAATCGATTTTAGATTTTCGATTTTAGATTTTCGATTGGGGGATTCAGTCGATTTTAGATTTTCGATTTTAGATTTTCGATTGGGGGATTCAGTGCATTTTAGATTTTACTCACCCCCTTGATGAGCTCGATCGCTACTTTCTCCCTCTCTCCCCCCCTCCCCCTCCCCCTTTCTCAAAAACTATTTTTTCCTTCCCCTTGCTCTCGGCTTCCTGTAAAGTAAATAATTGTAAAGAAATATGAGTTTTCTCTTATCCTCTGGTTAAGACCACCAGCTAGCATTCACAATTAAGACCCGGATTATAAGTTCCTATGTCACAGCTTTTCCCGCGAAAATTTCTAGCATCTGTTGTCGCATTTTGTCTGGCTTTGTCCGTGTGGACGATCGCACCAGCAGCCCACGCTTTCAATAATCCCGATTTGTTGCCGTCAACTCAGACGCCGATCATTGATTTAGCTAAAGCCCTCACAGATATTGAAGAACAAAATTTGGCAAAAAATTTAAAGGCATTTGAAGCCGAAACCGGCTGGAAACTGCGAGTGCTGACTCAGTACGATCGCACGCCCGGTTTGGCTGTCAAAAGCTATTGGGGGCTAGATGACAAGAGTGTGTTGCTAGTTGCTGACCCCCGAGGGGGCAATTTGCTCAATTTTAATGTGGGCGACTCGCTGTATCCGCTGCTGCCTCGCACTTTTTGGGTGGAACTGCAAACCCGCTACGGTAATCAATTTTTTGTGCGGGACAATGGGGAAGATCGAGCAATTATTGAATCTTTGGAGTCGATAGAAGGCTGTTTGCGTCAGGGCGGATGCCGCGTGGTTCCCGGTTTGCCGAGGGAACAGTGGGTTCTGACGTTAATTACCTCGGTGGTTGGCGGCGTCATCTGCGGGTTTGCGGCTCAACCTCGGAAGCCGGGACAGGTTGTGGCTTGGCAGTGGGCGCTGATTTTTTCGCCGCTGTGGGGCATTCTGTTTTTCGCCTTCGGACTTGGGCCGGTGGTGACTCGGACTTCTGACTGGTTGCCTGTGGTTCGGAATGTGGCTGGTTTTGCGATCGGAGTTTTGGTGGCATTCCTGACTCCGGTGTTGGGCAAATCTTCTTCATCGTCGGAAACTTAGTTTTCAGTTGGCAGTTGGCAGTTGGCAGTTGGCAGTTGGTAGATGTTACTCACCAGTCAACAAATGACTAAAAGCTGGTAAGCTGATACCTGACAACTCAGAGGCGACAGCTATCCAACAAATGGAATGGCACGTAAGCGATGCCCAGAGTCTGGGATTAATCGATAACGAAATTGGCGACCACGGTTTTTCCGCGGCGGAGTACGAAATAGTCCGCCGCGTGATTTATGCTACTGCTGATTTTGAGTACAAGTCTTTAATTAGTTTTTCCGATCAGGCTTTGCAGGCTGGGGCGGCGGCTTTGGCTGCTCGAACTACGATCGTGGTAGATGTGCCGATGGTGCAGGTGGGCATTACGCCACAAATCCAAAGTACCTTTGCGAATCCGGTTTACTGTTCGATGGAGGCTTTGACACGCCCCCAAAAGGAAAGGACGCGGGCGGCTTGGGGGATTGAAACTTTGGCAAGACGCTATCCTGAAGGGATTTTTGTGGTGGGCCAGGCTCAAACTGCTTTGTCGGCGATCGTGGATTTGATTGAATCGGAGGAAATTCGACCGGCTTTGGTGATTGGGACTCCTTCTGGGTTTGTGGGGGTTGACGTGGCTAAGTCACGGCTGCACGATTCGATGATTCCTCACATTCGGATTGAGGGCCGCAAGGGTTCTGCGGTGGTGGCTGTGGCTATTGTTAACGGGCTGGTGGATTTGGCTTGGCAAGCTTATGGGCAAGAGGGAAACAGTTGATCGACAAGTCAGCAGTCATTAGTTATTAGTTATTAGTCGTTCTGGATTATTTAGATCAGTCTTGCGGTTAATTAACCAACTTTCAAACGATCGTTGACTTTCACTGCTGCGTCGACCGGCTAGCAAACCTCCAACTCCAATATGTTCGTCTAAATCAACCCATTCAATGGCATAACCATCTCCAAGTAGCTGCCAATTATGTCTTTCCTCCGGGGTACCGTGCAACAAAGGGGGATACCAAGCTAAGGGAACACTCAAACTGCGACCATCAACTAAGTCCACAATTACTTTTTCATCTGTCACCGTGACTTTAATTACGAGGGGTTCTGTTTCAAGGATCAAAGTAGTCATGCCAAGCCTCCAACAATATTTGTTCATATTCCTCTATAAGACGAGCAATCTGGTTTAATTCATGCTCTTTGAAGCCTATATTTTTTTCTAGAGATACAGGATTCATCCAAAATTTGGCAAGTTGCCGATCGCGCGTAACATGAATGTGGGCGGGTTCGCCTCGATCGGAACTAAAAAAGATGAAACTGTAGGGGCTAACCTAAAAAACCGCAGGCATTAGCCGCTATCTTGTGAATTTTGTCAGAATTTTAACCTGCATTTGCTCTTGAATTTGTGGCTAAGCTGTTCACCATTTAAATCTCAGAGGCTATCTAGGCCAGTAAAGGGTTTCAGGCTCTGAAATACGCAGTTTAAATGCTAAACAGCTTACTATCAATATTAATAATCAGCGGGCGATCGCCTTTTTACATCTCTGCTTTGATTAGTGCGATCGCGGTCTTTTTTCCTACCTTTTTTAATTTGCTGGCTCATCTCTACAAACAAATCCCTACGCAGATAAGGATAGTCGCTCACCCACACGTCACGGCTGGGAATATAAATATCTGAAACTTTGGCAATTCTGCCTAAATCTTCTTGATTTGACATAATTAACATTAAAGCAGCTTGGCCGGGGACAATTCCTTGATGATCTTTCCGCAATGGAGCTCGAAGTGTAGTAGTAAATCCGGTTTTGTCGCCAACTTCTAAGTTGATTCGTGGTTCTAGGTTGTCAACTATTACGAGTTGTCCTTTTTGATTGACTGTTTCTTCTTGACTTGTGACTTCATCTGTAATATATATATCCAAAACTCGTCCTTGCCAAAAACCGCAGTATTGATATTTGCGGCATTCTGCATTCCGCAAACTCGCCCACAAAATCGGCCCCCACAGCCAGTACAAACCAGCTATCAATCCGGTGATTAAAACTAGCGGCCCGACATCGGAACCGACGAAGTTATAAACTACCAGGAGGAAAACTACGGTGACGGCAGAGATTAACATTCGCCTCAAAAAATCGGGCGGTTTTCCCCAGATATATTTATATTGCGCTCCCGTGGCGACGGCGGGAATTAGTTCTTGAAAGGTTTCGCGGGTTAATGGAATTAGCATAATTAGTCAGTTGGCAGTTGGCGGTTGGCAGTTGGCAGTTGGCAGTTGGCAGTTGGCAGTAGTAACAAATTACCAATTACCAATTACCAATTACCTACAAGATTTTTTCCAGACCGTAAACGAGCGATCGCAATTCAATGACTTTGCGTATAGACAGCAAGACTCCGGGCATATAACAAGCGCGATCGCTAGTATCGTGTCGTAAAGTATAAACTTGACCGGCGCCGCCAAAAATTACCTCTTGGTGGGCAATTAAACCGGGTAAACGGATGCTGTGAATGCGAATCCCTTCATCCGCCAGTGAACCTCGAGCTCCGGCTAATTTTTCGGTTTCCTCAACTTCTGGAGGATTGAAAGTTTTTCCCATCTCTGCTAACATTTGGGCAGTTTGAATTGCCGTACCGCTGGGAGCGTCGGCTTTTTGATTGTGGTGCAGCTCGATAATTTCTACGTGTTCAAAATACTGAGATGCCGTGACGGCGGCTTGTTGGAGCAAAACCATGCCGATCGAGAAATTGGGTATGATCAAACACCCTGTGCTCGCTTTATCAGCAAATTCAGCTAAGTTTTCAATTTGCTTGCTGCTCAATCCGGTAGTGCCGACTACGGGGCGAATCCCGTAAGCTATAGCCGATCGCACGTTTTCATAAACAGACGAAGGGTGCGTAAAATCTACCATCACTCCTAACTGCTTTTCCTGAGCTGCTAATACCAGCATTCCTTGCAAGTCGTCAGTGATGGGAACTTCTAACGGGCCGCATCCGGCTACTTCGCCGGCATCGGCGTTGAGGCACGACTGAGAGCGGTCTACAGCTCCAAATAAGGTCATGTCACTAGCATGGGCGATCGCCTTAATTACTTCGCGGCCCATTTTGCCTGCAGCACCGTTAACAATCACCGGAATCGGAAGTTGATTCGCCATAATCTCAAAAATATCCTGAAAGTTTGATCGACTAAATTTTAACGCTTGTGGGAATTTGGGTAAACAAGGAATGAAAGACAGGATTTGTCGGCCAATCTTCCAAAACCCGGTTCAGATTCGAGAAATATTTTGCCAAATCGAGTAATTAGCTTAAAGAAACTCGGTGGCGGCAGAAGTTCTGAAAAAATTACATTCAATCTCATATTAAGCTCAATTCTGTAAGAACAGACTGCAAAGCTAATTTGCACCGACATATTTTTTCTGTGACTGCCAAATTCTCTCGAAATCTTCGATATGTCATGTCTGTCGCAACTGGTCTCAACCTGAGTTCTCAAAACCGACGGGTTAGGATTTTGCCTGCAATGCTTGCGGGCGCGACTGTAACGCTGCTGAATATGGGAGTTCGGCAGTTGGGAGGCCTGCAAAGCCTGGAATTGGGGAGTTTTGACTCGTTAGTGCGCTTGCAGCCAGATTCGGGCCCCGATCCGCGACTGCTGGTAGTGGGAATTTCTGAGGCCGATATTCAAGCTTTGGGGAGATTTCCGATTTCCGACGGTGCGATCGCTCAAACCTTGGCAAAACTGCAAAAGTATCAGCCAAAAGTCATCGGTTTGGATTTGTACCGGGATTTGCCTCAACCGCCGGGACACGAAGAATTGCTGGCCGCGCTGAAAGCACCGAATGTGGTGGCGATCTATAAATTGAGCGATTCAGAAAGTCAGGGAGTGCCTGCGCCTCCGGGGATACCGCCCGATCGGCTCGGTTTTAACGACTTCGTGCTCGATCCTGATGGCGTTGTACGCCGCAATTTGCTTTCAGTCTCGCAACCCGACAAAAAGATTGCTTTATCGTTTTCTGTGCAAGTGGCTTTGCTGTATCTCAAAGACAGAGTACAGCAGAAAAATAGCCCTGTTCATCCCCACCAAATCAATTGGGGAAAGGCAGAATTTGTGCCTTTAACTTCTAACAGTGGCGGCTATGCAAATCTCGACGCCAAAGGCTACCAAATTCTGCTCAAATACCGTTCTGGTAAGGAGGTGGCGCGACAAGTCAGTATCAGGCAGGTATTGAAGGGAGAAATTGACCCAAGCTGGGTTAAGGACAAGATTGTGTTGATTGGGACAACGGCACCGAGTACCAGAGATTTGTTTTTGACGCCCTACAGCCCGGTTAAAATGCAAAGTCCGAAAATGCCGGGGGTGTTGCTGCACGCACAAATGCTCAGCCAAATATTGAGTGCGGTTTTGGATGGGCGATCGCTATTTTGGGTGTGGCCGGAATGGGCGGAAATTTTGTGGAACGGTGCTTGGGCGATGATTGGCGGGGTTTTGGCTTGGCGGATTCAGCATCCTGTGAGGGCGGGATTGGCTGGGGCTGCGGGATTGATGGGACTGTTGGGGATTAGTTATGGGATTTTTACTGGGGGTGGGTGGATACCGCTGGTGTCGCCGACTTTGGGTTTGGTTGTGACTGGTGTGAGTGTCAGTGCTTACAGGAAGCTTTACGATGCTTTTCACGATTCTCTAACAGGTTTGCCCAACCGGGATTTGTTCGTGGATTGTCTGGGGCGGGCGATCGCCAATACTAGGGGCCGCCGCAGCTATCTGTTTGCGGTGCTGTTTCTGGATTTAGACAGGTTTAAGGTGATTAATGATTCTTTGGGTCATTTGGCGGGGGATGAACTGCTGATGGCGGTGGTGTTGCGGTTGAGGACAAGTATTGGTCGCGCCGATACGGTGGCGCGGGTGGGGGGTGATGATTTTGCGATTTTGGTGAGGAATGTTGATGTTGCTACTGCGGTGGATTTGGCCACTCGAATTCACCAAGCTTTAATTGTGCCTTTTGAGTTGAAGGGGCAGGAGGTGTTTTTGACGGCAAGCATCGGGATTGCGCTGGGGGGCGAACCGGCTGCTACTGTCAGTGAACAGCCGGAACACTTGCTGCGGGACGCCCACACGGCGATGTACCGGGCGAAGGCTTTGGGAACGGGAAGGTATCAGGTGTTTAATGCTTCGATGCACGATTTGGCGGTGGAAAGGTTGCAGTTGGAAACTGATTTGCGGATGGCCCTCAAGCGTCAGGAGTTTTTGCTGCATTACCAGCCGTTTGTATCTTTGGCAAGCGGGAAGATTATTGGGTTTGAGGCTTTGGTGCGTTGGCAGCACCCGCTGCGAGGTTTGATTTCGCCGATGAAGTTTATTCCGGTGGCTGAGGAAACGGGGGCAATTGTGCCGCTGGGTGAGTGGGTGTTGGAGGAGGCTTGCCGGCAGTTGGAGCTTTGGGAGGGAATGTTTGGTTTTGATCGAGCTTTGATTATGAGTGTAAATTTGTCGGGAAAGCAGTTTGCCCAGCCAGATTTGGTCGATCGCATTCAGGTGATTTTGGAAACAACGGGTTTGAATGCCGAGAGTTTGAAGTTGGAGATTACTGAGAGTGTGGTGATGGAGGATGTGGAGTCGGCGATCGCGGTTTTGAAGCAGATGAAAGCGTTAAATGTCAAGTTGGGAATTGATGATTTTGGTACGGGTTATTCGTCGTTGAGTTATTTGAGTCGGTTTCCTACGGATACTTTGAAGGTTGATAAGTCGTTTGTGGGGCGGATGGAACTCGAAAGCGAGGGGGAGAATGTGGCGATCGTGCGGACGATTGTAGCGCTGGCTCATGCTTTGGGTATGGATGTGATTGCTGAGGGTGTGGAGACGGCGGCACAATTAGCTAGGTTGAGGTCGATCGGCTGCGAATATGGTCAGGGTTATTTTTTTGCTAAGCCGTTACCGAGCGAGGCTGCGACTGCTTTGATGGCTTCCGATCCGCAGTGGTAGTTGTGGGTTATTAGTTATTAGTTATTGTACGTTAGAGCTAAAATTAAAAGTCCATCGGGTTCCCAAAGCAGCTCTCTAATATGTTAGGTGCTAAAATTACTGCTAGGTAAACCTGAAAAAATTGTCAGCTATCTCGTTATCGCTCCTCGAAAATTAACAGAGTATCCTCTTAATTTAGATAACGCTCTCGGTAGCGATAAAGCTGTAATATTTCAGGGTTGTTTAGGATTAAATCAATAAAAAAACCATGACTTACTGTTAGCAGAAATTTCAACTAAAACTCTTGATGCTGAAGCAATTACTTGTTATTCTACAGATATTGATCATTGCCCGATCGCCCTTAGCTTAAAATGGTGTTTCTGCCTGTAAGTGCAGCTTTTCTCCCAACTGCGGATGCTTAAAGGAAAGTTCCCGCGCGTGCAAGTGTAGGCGATTCGCAGCAGCCCGACATCCGTAAAGTCGATCGCCCAAAATCGGTATCCCTAACCCTCGAACATCCGCTGCATGAACCCTCAATTGATGAGTGCGTCCCGTCAGCGGCAAAAACTCGACGCGAGTATGATTTCCCTCTTTCACCATTACCTGAAAACGAGTAACACTGGGTTTTCCGCACTCCCAATTGACTTGCTGGTAAGGGCGGTTTTCGGGATCGCCCCAAAGTGGGAGAGCGATCGTCCCCGCATCAATTTTTACAGTACCCGAAAGCACCGCTTCATAAACTTTGTGAACCTGCTTTTTTGCAAATTGCTGTCTGAGTTGACTGCTAGTTTCTTTGTCCCATGCCAAAAGCAAAATTCCCGATGTTTCCCAATCTAAACGATGCACGACTGTCAAATTAAAACTATCAGGTAACAAGTTACGCAAACGACTAAAAACACTATCTTGATTTTCAAAATAACGACCTGGAACTGACAGCAATCCCGAAGGTTTATTGACCGCAATCAACCAATTGTCTTCATAGATAATCGGTAGCATTTGCGTAACGAGCAAGATGCCCGTTCCACAAGAAAAATTATTGCTTGTGGGGAGTAAGGGTTGGGCTTCTAGCCCGCCCGTCAAACCCCCATTTATATTAGAAACAATCGGATTTTGAGCTAATCCTGACAGCAAAAAACCCATCAAAGGCTGACACCGATCGCCACAAGCACCGTAAAATTCTCCCTGTATCTTATCCCCCGATGGCGGCCCCCACCAAAACTCAGCCATTGCCAGCGGTTTCAGATTGTGTACTGCAGCACAGTGAAGCAATTTTGGCGCGCAACAGTCGCCGGTGCCAGTGGGAATAGAATTAGTTGGCATCAATGAGGAGATCGATCGCGATGTCCCCAAAAAATTCACCAGAGTGTAAGCCGCGTGCATTTGCGTCTGAAGTTCGCGGGAAAGTTCTTTTCGCCGCTGTTTCAGCGCCCGCATCCGTCGATCCGCAGCTTCAATTAATTGTTTGAGTGGCTGCAATGTTTCATCCCGCTGTCGTTTCAATTGCCTGCGTTCAATTTTCTCCAAACGGCTTTCTTGATTCAGTTGTTCCAGGGCAATTTCTAGTGTTTCTGCTGGGAGAGTTTGACACAGTAACTGGCGTTTTTCATCTCGCTGCTGCTTGCAATTGCGATGCCGATCGCTCAAAACTTGCATTTGCACTTCAAACTCCCGAAATAAGGCTGCATACTCTTGTCGCTGCGGGAGTTGATTGAGTGCAATAAGTTCCTGTTTCATCGCCTCCAATTCAGTTAAGGTGCGGGCTTCCTCGAAAGCAACACGATCTCGTCCCGGAATCGGTGGCACCCAGCCCTCAACAATGCTGCAACCGTTCAGCAGCCCGGAAAATGCTTTGAGTATCCCCTGTTCCCCCGAAGGCATCTCCACCAGTAATATGCCGTACATCTTCCCTTCGCGATCGTAGGAGTCGTCAGCCGCCAGGTATTGCATCAAACCCCGCGCGAGATCCTCGGAAATTAGAGTGCGCGGCAGTCTCAGCAGTTCGCCACTTTGAGGACAACGGCCTTCGTACCAATAATTCGGCTGCGAGTCGATCGACTCCCAATGACAGTCCGTGACATCTAAAAGCGGGTGCATTTCTAACATATTAAATTTGGTTTGAAATCTGAATTAGGGCATATCTGCTTGTATTCTGGATGCTTTCGGTCAATCTATTTTAGATTTTAGATTTTAGATTTTAGATTGAAGCATTGACCCAGCCCAAAAACGGATACGCTGCCACGTACAGGAGTCGTGGAAAGATAAAAATTTTCGACCCTAGTTCAAACTCCCAGATTTATCTGTGGGGTAAATCGAGAATCGAAAATCGAAAATCGAAAATCGAAAATCGACTGACCCCACGGATAAATTCGGGAGGCAAGTTTCATCGGATACAGGTTTTTTATTTCTGGGTCCTGAGTCTGCTTTCGGAATTAATCCGGGGGCTTGTATCCTGGATGCTTTCGGTCAATCGAAAATCGAAAATCGAAAATCGAAAATCGAAAATCGACTGACCGTATGTTACATGGGTGTACCGAAAGTGGGAAGGGTGCATAATTTTATACCTACTAGAATTAAGTAAAAAGGATTGGTTGCACCAAGCCTGATATGCTAAATTTGTTTCAAAACAGCAGCGAGATTAAGAAAAGCATAAGTTAATATATAAGACCGCAAGCTTGTTATCCCACTAAATTTTTATGTGAAAGGCGTATGCCAGACCTCTCGACTTCGGCTCCAGAAAACTCCTCAAACCCCCAACCAGCTCTGCTGCCGCCAATTTTAAGAATTTTTGCAGCATTTCCAGATTACGATCGGGGCAATAGATTGTACGCCGCAGGAAGGTACGAAGCGGCAGTCCTTTGCTACGGAAAAGCGGTTCAAATCAAGCCGGACTGGGCCAGGGCGTGGCTGAATCTGGGCAAAGCTTACAAGCAACTGCATTCCTACGCAGAAACCGTAGCCTGCGCCGATCGAGCTACAGCAATTAATCCCGAAGAATACTGGGCTTGGATGCTGCGCGGCACAGGGCTGTTAAGTTTGCAAAATCACTCAGAAGCGATCGCCGCTTTTGACACCGCTATTCAAATCAATTCAGAAAAGCACGAAGCTTGGTATCAGCGCGGCAGAGTTTTAGAGGAATTGCAGCAGTGGGATGCAGCCGCAACCTGTTACAAAAAAGCAACCCAACTTCATCCGAATTTACCCGCCATGTGGTATCGGCAAGGCAACGTGTTGGTTCAAGCGGAGCGCTATCCTGAAGCCGTTGCCGCTTTCGAGCGCGCGCTGAAACTCGTCCCGACTAATTGGGAAGCTTGGCTGAATCGAGGTTTGGCTTTGATGAAAGCCGAACGCTACGCTGAAGCTGTAACTTCTTACGATCGCGCCATTCAACTGCAACCACAAAATAGTCTGGCTTGGTTCAATCGGGGCATTGCTTCAGCAAAATTGCACAAATATGCAGAAGCCGTGACAGCTTACGATCGTGTACTGCAAATGCAGCCCAACGACTGCGAAGCTTGGTTTTATAAAGGGATGGCCCTCAAACACCAGTGGGCAGACGCGGCAATTGCTTGTTTCGATCGGGCAATTCAAATTAATTCTTTTTATCCCGAAGCATGGATCGGGCGCGGTCAAACACTGTCAGAATCGAGAGATTTTGAAGGGGCGATCGCTGCTTTTGACCAAGCCGTTCAAATTAATCCGAATTTTCCCGAAGCTTGGCTGGGTAGAGGCATCGCCCTGGCAGGATTGGAACGCTACAAAGAGGCAATTATCGCTTACAGCAATGCCCTACAAATTGAAGGTAATTTTTTAGAAGCTTGGAACTTGCGAGGCGAAGCTTTGGAAAAATTACAGCAATACGAAGAAGCGATCGCCTGTTTTGATAAAGTAATCTCTCTGACTTCAGAAGCAGAAATTACATCAAAAGTAGGGTTGCAGCAAGGCGCCGCGCTGGAAAAATTGCAGCGTTACGAAGAAGCCGTCGCAGCTTACAACCGCGTCCTAAAAATCGTGCCAGACAATTTTGAAGCTTGGTTGAAACGCGGTAACGCTTTGTCAAAATTGCAGCAGTACGAACAAGCTCTAGCATCATACGATCGAGCAATTACTGTCTGGCCCGATAACTATCAAGGCTGGGTACAGCGAGGTCTGATCCTAGGGGAAATGCAGAATTATTCCCAAGCACTCGTCGCTTTCGACCAAGTGATTCAACTCAAGCCAGACAACTGGGAAGCTTGGGCACAGCGGGGCGACGTTTTGCAAAAATTGCAGCGAACTCAAGATGCCATTAGCTCTTACGGAGTCGCCCTCGAAATCAAACCAGATTACTACGAAGCTCTAGTTAGTCGAGAAGAATTGAGACTTAAGGGCACGATGTCAGGAAAGTGGTGAGGGGAAATTGACAAAACTTTTTGAGTTTTGAAATTGCTTTGTTCTTCGTAACGCTGCGCTGGGGTAAAGTTTTAACCTAAACTTCCCCCTGCAAATCAGCTAATCCGCATTTAATACCATTTTTCTAAAATCGTGCAACACTCTTCGACCCCCTTAGCCCCCCCGCTGCATTGCGGGGGGAACAAGAATACTGTTGCATTCTTTTTTAAAATTGGTATAAATTGCATGGTAAAAGAAATTTTCACTCTTGTGGGAAGTAGGGGTTGGGCCGGAAAGCCCGCCCTCAACATTCAATTTAAATGAACAACAATTAATAATCGAATTAAGCTGATTATGCGACAAAGATAGGGATTTTCTAACGCCAGATAACTTGTGATAAGCTGATGCACCTCAGCTTAATTATGACTTCTTTTATATAGCATTACTCGGAAATCTCTGCTTCAAAACAGGCATTACCGGACAAGGTTTTTGCTCCTGTAAATTCTCTGGTTTGTTCCAAGTAAAAGGCCCTTTTTTCTCCGCGGCCATCCACAGCAAGCTTTTTGCTCTGGTCATCGCCACATACAGCAGTCGAAACTCTTCGGCTGTTTTCAAATAACCTGCTTGTTCCCAGGCTTCGCCTAGATTTGGTAAAGGATATTTTTCGTGCAAACTTGCTCGAATTTGTGCTCTTGCTACCTCTGCTAAAGTGAAATCTCCTAAAAATCTGGTTTGTGGCAAAACTCGCAAATTTCCGGGGATGGTTTGTTCATGCAGAAACGGCAAAAATACACAATCCCAATCCAGTCCTTTGGCTTTGTGCATGGTAATAATTGTTAGTTGACCTTTGCTGGTATAACGTTCTTCTATTTTGTCGTCTGCATCCACAGGTTCAAATCTTTCGGAACTGACAATTTCGCTAAGTACGCCCAAAATATTGTGCATTGAATTGTTGCCGGCTGTTTGGATTGCTACCCGTTCTGCTAATTTGTCGGCGGTGGCTAATTCTGTTTGGTCGTATTGCAGCGCTAAGGCTAAGAATGAAATGATTTGGTAGGGTGGCAGTTCTAAGCTAGCTTGCAGCAAACCGCAGCAAAAATAGCGACATTTGCGAACGGGTTCTGACTGCTGGGGGTCTAGGGGGCCTGGGTAAAGGAATTGTTCGGGGCTAGTCGCAAAAGCATTGTAGTCTTGTTTGGGAATCAGTTGCCGATCGCTCAAAATCTTTAAGGCTGCTTTCAGGTAGTCTGGAGAGTGCGGGCGATCGAGAAATTGCAGCAGTGTTAAGATTTCCCAAGGTACTTGAGAATGTCTGTCGCGTTCTCCCACATCCTCAATTTTAATCCCGTATTTACGCAAATCAAAGCTTAATCCGTGTTTTTGAGGATTTTCTAACACTTCTTTGATAAACTTACCTTGTTTGTTTTCCCGCACCAAAATAGCCATCGATTTCAGATTTTCTAACGGCAATTTTGCACTATTTTCCCCATCGCTAGCTTCAGAACCTGATTCGATATTTTTGCCTATTCCAAATTCAAACTCTGCAGGTAAAAATTCTTCTAATAACTCAATTACCCGCTTGCCAATTAACTCAACTGTATGGTAAATATCGCGGGGAGTATGCAATTCTAAGCCTCGACCAATGGGAGCCGGATTTGCATTTTGCTGCGGGTCAGTGCTGGGTACGGGCTTAATAGTTTGGTCGCGAAAAGGCTTTTCATGTTTCGCTAATTCTGAGCCATTTACCCATTGCAACATAAAGTTAGCGGCATCGATAATTACTTGGGTGCTGCGGCCGGCACCGTCCATTGTAGCTAACTTATTCTCTACTTCGCACTCATCACAAAATTGGTTAAAATAAATCGGGTCGGCGGGAGTGAAAGTAGAATTAATCGCTTGATTTGGGTCGCCAACTCTGATAAAATTGGGAGGTAAAGTAGGATGATCGGGATCGATCGCCAATGTTTCCAAAAGCCGAGTTTGCAAAGGTGTAGAATCCTGCGCTTCGTCCTCAAAAACGGCAAATACTTGCTTTTGCTCGCTCGCCCTCGCCTTCGGATTGTCCAACACCCGCAAAGCTGCTAAAATCATTTCGTCGTAATCGATGAATTCCCGACTCCTCAACAAAGCCTGATATTTTTGATATAAACCCCCAGCTACCGCTAAAATCTCATAACCGTCCCCAGTATCAAGAGCGCTCATTTCTAACAACTGTTCGGGAAACAAACCAGAAGATTTCGCCTCGTGAATCACAGTTTTAGCTACCTGCGGCAAAATTTCCGTCCGCAAAACCGATTGTCGCCGCAGCCTCTCCGTTTCCTCTCCGTCGAATTGCTGTCCTTCCAACAAAACTTGATATCGGCGGGGATTTTCCGCAATCCAAAGTTCTACACAGGTGCGAATTAATCGGTGACTTTGAGTAGGAGTAACTAAGGTTGAATTTTCTAAATTTAAACCCGACAAATCAGGATGGCGCATCGCAATATTCAAAGCTAAACCGTGCAAAGTATGCACCGCAAAACCGCCTTGCGATAAAGACAGTTCTGTCAATCTTTCCCGAATTTTAGCTTTAATATTAGCAGCAGCCGATCGCGTAAATGTCACGACAATTAACTGGCGACGGCTGTGAAGCTGGTTGCGGGCGATCGCAATTGCCGACGCAGCAGCCATTCCCGTAGACTTCCCGGCTCCCGGAACCGCCGAAACAGCAAGGGGGCCGCCTTGCCAATCCGCCATGTCCTGCTGGCCCGCACGCAAGCTTTCGCGAATTTTAAGGCAAGCTTGTTCTCGCAAAACTGCCGCAGAGTCTAACCCAGAGGAAATGTTGCCAGGGCGATCGATATTGGTTGTCGATCGCATAAAATCAGAATCAAATTCATCAGTCATTATTACATCCGCGTTTATCTGCGTTCATCTGCGGTTAAAAATAAAAAAATCTGCAACCTCTACCGTTTCCATTTCGGTATCGGCTAAACTAACGCTATCTATTCGAGCTTAAATTAAAACCAGCATAAAATTCAATACCCAAGCCTTTTTTAGAGGAGTCACCCAAATGAAAACTCGCCTCAAAATCAATTCCCCGCCCCACAAGCCAAACCCAAACCCAGCCAACAACAGCACAACTCGTTTTGCTGTTGCGGTATTCTTAACTTTATCTTCCACAATTGCTTTGCCTAGCTGCGGAGGAGCTCAAACGTCCAGCAGCGCTCCAGGCGGCGCCGATTCACCCAGCATCCGTGAAAACCAAGTTACCGCATCGGCTCCACAATCAGCACCAGCACCCGAGCCAGCAGCCCAGAGGTCAAAAACTTCTGGTGCATCAAAAAAAGCAGCAGAAACAACCGCAACCCGTCCCCAACTGATTAAAAAAGCCGAACTCAGCGTAGTTGTCAAATCTATTGACGCCAGCACTAAATCTGTTACCAATATTGTCGAAAAACAGCAAGGCGATATCTTGGGTTTCCAAAATCAAAAGCCGCCGGATTCGAGTGTCCGCCAAACCGCGTCTGTGGAGATTCGCGTGCCTCAAGAACGGTTAGAAACTACTTTAGACGCTTTGGCAAAACTCGGAACTGTAGAGAACCGTGCTCTGACGGCTGAGGATGTTACCGATCAATTAGTTGACAATGAGGCTAGGCTGCGGAACCTTCGCAAATCGGAGGAAATGGTGTTAAAAATTATGGAGCGATCGGGTTCTGTCGGTGATGTGCTCAAAGCTGCTCAAGAGTTGAGCAATATTCGGGAGTCGATCGAACGCATTGACGCTCAGTTAAAAAGTTTGCGAAATCAAGTAGCATATTCGACTATTAGCTTAACTCTAGAAGCAGCAGTATCGGCTCAACAAACTCAGGAACCTTCTCTAGGTTTGCGGGTACAGGAAACTTGGGGGAAAGCAACTCATTCTGTGGGTGAATTGACGCTAGGTTTGTTTGGTTTGGGTATTTGGCTGTTGGCTTACAGTCCTTATTTTCTGTTAATTTGGGCTGCGGTTTACGGCTTTAATCGATTTAAGAAACAGCATTCTGTTCCGCAAATTCAAGAACCGAAACCGCCTCAGTAGTCAGTAGTCAGTAGTCAGTAGTCAGTAGTCAGTAGTCAGTAGTCAGTAGTCAGTAGTCATTAGTCAGTAGTCAGTAGTCAGTAGTCATTAGTCATTAGTCATTAGTCAGTAGTCAGTAGTCAGTAGTCAGTAGTCAGTAGTCAGTAGTCAGTAGTCATTCCACCCACATAAAATTTATCTATTGTGGAACAGCCGGAGAAACCGTTATTAAAACCAACGACAACTGGCAACTAACAACAGTCAACTGGCAACTAACAACAGTCAACAGTCAACTGCCAACAGTCAACAGTCAACAGTCAACTGACAACTGCCAACTGACTAATCATCAATTTGCCATCCATCTTTGGTATAGTCTTCATCCACAATCTTTTTCGGACGCATCACCAGAACAACTCGGCCCAAAATAGGAATATCCGGGGATTGTTCAAACCAGTACAATTCTAAATTGCCAGCGTTATCGGCGAGGAAATAACTGTCAGCATCCCACTGTCTGTGGGCTCGATCGGCAATAATCAAAACTTCTTCAACTTTGCCTTGCAGCGGTACCGGCAATTGATCGCTCATTTCCAAAACAGCCACCGGATCTTCAGCGTTCAAAATTACCTGCCATCCGGGAATCGCCACCCAAGCTCCGGCTCCAGAAAATTTTACCATTCGGAACGGCTCGATTTCCTCCGGCAAAGGCACTGCCAGCAAATCTGTCGTAGAAAGCGGCAATTTGCCGACAACCGGGACAACGCGCGGCAATTGTTCTTCGGTATCCAGCCGATAGACGGGCAAGCGGGGCGCTTCCCGTCTGGAAACGACGGTAAAATCAACGAGCAACTGCTCGATTTGCGCCCTAGCGGTTGGGCTGCTAGCTAATTTTAAACCGCGAGCAATTAAGCGCGATCGCTCTTGCAAATCGCTTTTCTGTCTCGCTAATTGCCAGCATTGGTAAGCCATAGCATCGCCGGGAGTGTCTGTGAACCCTTGGGGGAGACTCCCGAAGTGCGAAAACTCCTTGATCGCTTTAGCAACTTGGCGAGCATCGTCAACATCCAAATTGTGGGTTAGCATCAAAGCAGCGGCCCCGGCACGCTCTACTTGAGAGAGAATCCGAAACTCGTATAAGATATCGCTACCTTTGCCTAAAAAGTGCGATCGAACTTCCTCTGAAGCCCCAGCATTTACCATGCTGGTGTAAACTTGGGCTGCTACGCTTACTTGATTTTGCTGAATTGGCTCAAAACCAGTTTCTTCAAAAATCCTTTGAGAGTTGTAGCCAGCTTTTAGCAGTGCTGTGCAGGCCTGTCCCCACTCTACCCAAGTGCCTTCTTTGCGGCGGAGCGATCGAATTAACTTTTCAGCATCCACAGCATTGGTGGAGGGTGCAGATGCAGGAGGGGAGGAATCTTGCGGTGTATCAGTCATAATTGAATCAAAAACTAGCGCTAAGTTATGTGTTATTGGATACCGGCAAGGCTCGTGTCGCGGCAGAGCGATAGATTAATAGTAAGTGAGTTATGAGACTATTGTTACAGAATAGTTGCTCGCCTAAATTTACGAAGGGGAGTTTATCGTATTGTTATGGATAATGCCATTTCAGAGCTAGATCAAATTAAACGCCAGCTCATGACCCTACACAGACCGAAAAAGCCCAAAATGCTGGTAGTAGACGACGAACCAGACAATCTGGATTTACTCTACCGCACTTTCCGACGAGATTTTAACGTTCTCAAAGCTGAGAGCGGAATTCGCGCCTTGGAAGTCCTCGGCATCGAAGGCGAGGTCGCCGTGATCATTTCCGACCAGCGGATGCCCGAAATGAAGGGAACGGAGTTTTTGAGCAAAACCGTGCCCCAGTTTCCGAATACGGTCAGAATTATCTTGACTGGTTTTACGGACATTGAAGACTTGGTAGATGCGATTAACTCAGGACAGGTTTACAAGTATATCACCAAGCCTTGGGACCCGAACGAATTGAAAATGGTGGTGCAAAAGGCAGCCGAGACTTATGAAATTCTCAAGCAGCGGACTGAGGAATTGGATCGCGCCCAAACTCAAATACAACTGTTAGCAACAATCATGCAAACGGCTGTGGATTATCCGAGTTTGGAAGCAAGTTTAGATCCAATTGCTACTGCTATAAGTGATAATTTTTTGGCGGACTCTTGCATTTTGCAACTGGTGGAAGGAAATGTTTTAATACCAGTCCAAGGCAGTCACACCACTGGTGCAACTGTGGAAAATTGGCTGGCAGATGATCCTCTGGTTCGAGAAGCAATTACCTCTCAAACAATTCAGGGTGCTGTGAATATTGCGCTCGACACCAACCTAGCGAGTCTGCCGCACTATCAGAAATCCGGCATTCAAGCTCACCTGAGCATCCCGGTGATTCACAAAGGTCGATCGATCGCCCTGATTTCCATGCAGTGGAAGCAACCTTGTTCCCTGCGCCCCGACGAACTCACAACAGTTCACCTCGCCGCTCAAGAAGTTGCTTTGGTATTGACGAGTTTTCAGGGTAATTAGTCATCAGTCATCAGTCATTAGTCATTAGTCATTAGTCATCAGTCATCAGTCATCAGTCATCAGTCATCAGTCGGCTCTGTGTCTTGAGTCGAAAATGATAGCCAACCAATGATTAAAGACAACATATCACCGATCGCTAACAAATAAAAAAGCATTAATGACTGGCGACAGCATGACATGAATGGACGGATTAATTATTAGTTCCGGCTGACAAATCACCTTTTCCCAAATCACTTTTTCACCTTTTTCGCAATGACAAATGACCAATGACTAATAACGCCGAAGAAATTAAAACTATATTTAATCGAATTGCACCAGTTTACAACCAATTGAACGACTGGTTGAGCTTTGGGCAACACCGGATTTGGAAGCAAATGGCGGTGAAATGGAGCAGTGCGGGTCCCGGAAATACTTGTTTAGATTTGTGCTGCGGTAGCGGGGATCTAGCTTTGTTGCTGGCCAAACAAGCAGGGCCGACCGGTTGCGTATTTGGAGTAGATTTTTCTGCCGAACAATTGGCCGTGGCGGCCAAACGCGCGATACCTTTTCTCACCCCTATAAGTCCCATTTCCTGGGTAGAAGCTGACGCCCTAGACTTGCCTTTTGCTGACAATTACTTCGACTGCGCCACAATGGGTTATGGCCTACGTAACGTGACTGACATCCCCCGCAGTCTTCAGGAATTGCACCGCGTACTCAAACCCGGTGCCAAAGCAGCTATTCTCGACCTCCACCGCCCCAGCAATTCCCTAATGCGGAGCTTTCAGCAGTTTTATCTAGACAGTCTCGTAGTGCCCATTGCTCAGCAATTTGGAATGACTCAAGAATATGCTTATATTAATCCCAGTTTAGAAAAATTCCCGATCGGCCAGGAGCAAGTCGCGATCGCCAACAAAGCCGGATTTGCCACCGCCACCCACTACCCCATTGCCGGAGCTATGATGGGAGTATTGGTATTAGTCCGTTGACTGTTGTCAGTTGTCAGTTGTCAGTTGTCAACAGTCAACAGTTAACAGTTAACAGTCAACAATCAACAATCAACAATCAACAATTCCCAATTCCCAATTATTGATGAATCCCTCTGACATTTGGCTGTTGTTGGCCCCACCTGTAGTGGGAGGAATTATTGGCTATTTCACTAACGATATAGCTATCAAAATGCTGTTCCGTCCCTATCGAGCTATTTACATCAAAGGGCGGAAGTTGCCTTTCACTCCAGGCTTGATCCCCCGCAACCAAGAGCGTTTAGCAAAGCGAATTTCCGACACAATTATGGGTTCGCTGCTGACGCCACAGGAACTGCAAAACTTAGCGCGCCGCCTCCTGCAAACCGAGCGGATGCAGTCGGTGATTCTCTGGTTGTTGCAGTTGGCGCTGGATCAGGTAAAAGCAGACGCAGAGCAAAAAACCGCTAAAATTCTCGCTAACATTTTGCGAGATTTGCTGGGGGAATCTGTGCCACGAATTCTCAAAGTTTTGGCACGCCGGGAAGATTTTTTAGAAGCTCAGCTAAATCAAATTTTTGATCAAGTTTTGCTGGAGATTCAGCTAACGGAAGCTCAGGCGGCTCAGCTTGCTGAGTGGTTGTTGCAGGTAGTAATACCACCGGAAGTGCTGCGGCAGGCTTTAATTGACTTTTTGACGGATCGCAATATTTCGATCATCGATGAAGGGTTTCGAGAAAAAACCAGCGGCACTTATTGGGTAGTAGCAAATTTGTTTGGTTTGCGGAACACTTTAACTCGGCTGCGGACTTTTTGTCTGGATGACAGAGAAGCCACAAATCAGCGCTTAGCAGAGTTAACTATTTCTTTGGGGATTCGCGGGCGAATTCAGGAATGGCTGCAAAATTTGTCGATGCAAAATTTACCGGTTTCGACTGTGAGACAGTTGCGAAAAACTATGCGCGACAGTGTTCGCAGCTATGTTCAACAGCGGGGTACAGATGTACTTGAGGGGTTGAGCAAATCTATTGACTGGGAAAATATTTCGCGGTTGATTCTCAATCGCTTGCAAACTTCAGCGGTGATGAGCGCTTCCCTGGAAATTGTCAGCAAAGAACTGGCTTTGGTTTTAGAGCGTTATTTAGAGCGGGATTTAGAAAATATTGTAGCTCAGGCTATCCCGATTTTGAATATTGACCAGGTGATTGTCGATCGAGTCAAAGGTACTTCTCCTGAAGAGTTGGAGTTAGCAATTCAGGGAATTGTCAAAAGTGAGTTGCAGGGAATTGTAAATTTAGGAGGCATTTTGGGCGTTTTTGTCGGCTGTTTGCAGACAGTTGTGCTTTTGCTTCAGCGGTGATTTATTTCGGCAGTTGTGAGATATTTGTTGTAGTCTAATATTCACTCAACTTGCGCCCAAAGTACCAAAAACCCGGTTTTTCCCTAGTATTTGCTACCTAAGCCAGAGGATTTTTGGTATAAACCGGGTTTTTGTGACCCAATCCTAATTTACTTATTTTCTAAATCTATGCCAGCCCCAAATTCGGACGATCGCACAAACATCCCCAAAAACCCGCGCAACCTCAGCCGCCAACAATACGAGCGTTTAACCGCAGAAATGGCCACTCCCTACCGGCCTCTGCGACAGTTTGTTTACGTAGCTTGTGGCGCTTCGGGCTTTATCGGCGGCTTGGTTTTCCTCGCTAAAATTGCCTCTGGCCGGGAAATTGGTTCTGCTTTGCCTAATTTTGCCATCCAAGTCGCAGTTGTGGCCCTGATGGTGTTCCTGTTTCGCTGGGAGCAGCGCGCCGAGGGCCGATCCCCGAAGTCGAAGTAACAAAAATTTACAAATCGAGACAAATATCTATGTGACGTAAGGAAAAGTTAGAAATATAAAGAAATTATTATGAAATCCTGGTTTACCAGCGATCCCTGTAATGATAATGATGTGGGTTCAATTGGGGTCAGCAAATTTAAAGGCCCTAATCATAAACCGCTTGTAATTCGTTCAATTGGGGTCAGCTTTCATAAAGACCCTAAATATATAAAATAAATTTAAGCCCAGCGCCAGCCTTCACTGATAGAAGAGCTGGCGTTCGGCATTTTGATAGGCTCAGGAGCTGGGGAGATAGAATCAGTAGGGTGTGCACCGCGTACAGAGTCAAAATCCCGTACTAGGGCCCGGAACCGAGTTTTTTGCCTAGCATCCGATACAGGTAATACCAGTTCCCAAAAATCATGCAACTCTTGGCAGATGCTGGAAACCACGATCGTCCTCACTAATCCGCAAATCTACAATAATCTCAAAGAGGCCAGTAGCAGCGCCCGGAACCGAGTTTTTTGCCTAGCATCCGATATAGGCAATACCAGTTTCCAAAAATCATGCAACTCTTGGCAGATGCTGGAAACCACGATCGTCCTCACTAATTCGCAATTCTAAAATCTAAAATCTAAAATGGTATAAGTGCTGGGGCGATCGAATAATTTGGCATTTGCCGAAGACCTGAGCCTGTGCAGTAACTAATGAGATGTGTCAAAGTCGAAGTAGAAAAAGATGTTAGGAGATTTGACTATGGGTCGATCATTTTTCAAAAAGCGGTGGACGTTATTTTTAGCAGCAGGCGCGGGAATTGTATTTTACAGTAATGCTGCGGCGGCTGCCGAAAAGGTAGTGCTCAAATACAGTGCGATCCGAATGACTTTACCCGTCAGCGAATTAGAAATTTTTGCAGAAACTGGGCAAATGTCGCCCGCGTTAGAAATGCTGCTGGGAAAAGCAAAAAAAGACCCGGAAGCGGTTCGCCACAGTCTGACGAGATCAGTGAAAGTCAGTCAAAGCTTTTTGGATCGGACGCTTAACAGCAAGGTTGGCGAAATAATTCTCGATGAAGTGGGTCAGGTAATTCGCACTCCTTCTGGGAATGCAAATCGAGAAGCTTTGAGATATGCCTTGGTGCTGTCTGCAACTAATGATAACGAAATTACCCTGCTGGAAGCGATGAAAAATTATCCTACTCCAGAAGTTTATGTGGAGGGCGATCGCTTAGTTGAAGCTTACGGCAAACTTATAGCTTTGTCAGAACAATTGGGTGGCGTTTCAGAACGGCTGCAAGACATTTTGAACAAGATTCGTCTGCCTAGATTGTAGTGGATTTAGTCAAGGACGGTTGATTGCTTCGAGCGATCACAGAATGTTGCTGAACCTGCATCAATTACAGGGGAGTTACATTTTTTTGTGCAAAATTTGCCTAATTTTTACACTGGTTAAAACAAAATCTAACTCCAGCCAAGCTCCAAACCTCACGGGAATCTGTCATTCCTAATTCTAAAATTAAAAATCACAAATCAGATAACTTCGCTGTCAAATCTTTCTCTGGATAGATGTTCGACATCTTACAAAAAGTTTATAGAGAAAGAAAACTTTTTTAAAAAAAATATTTAAAGTAAAAAATGCGGGTAAGAGCTTGTGTATCACCCATAAACTGAAATACGATCTACTGGACATTGCAGATTCTCTATCTTAAAATATATAAATTCTGTCAGGGTCAGGCGCTTGCGAAAAAACGGCTTGTCATTAGTAAGCTTGTTATACAAAAGATGCCATTATACAAGGTATTAGCAAAAGATCGGGATAAAAAACGCTGATACTGCATTCATTAACACTTCCATTTGATCAAGTTTACTTACTGGGTAAGACTAGCAACATGAACAACAATCCTATTCGTTCAAAAGACCGTTTCTTGGTTTTCGGTGCTCCGGCGATCGAAGATGCTGAAATTCAAGAAGTGGTGGCAACCATGAAAACAGGTTGGTTGGGTACAGGCCCTAAAGTCAGGAAGTTTCAAGACGAATTCAATGCTTACAAGGGTTCCCAGTACGCGATTGCAGTCAATTCCTGTACGGCGGGACTGCACTTGAGCGTCCTCGCTGCTTGCTTGGAACCGGGGGATGAAGTCATTACTACTCCGATGACTTTTTGCGCTACAGTAAATGCCATCATCCACGCCGGGGCAACACCAGTATTGGCGGATGTAGATCCGGTGACAATGAATATTGACCCGGCTCAAGTCGAAGCTAAAATCACTTCAAAAACTAAAGCAATTTTGCCGGTTCACTTCGCAGGTCGTCCCTGCGATATGGATGCGCTTTGCGAGATTGCTCGCCGTCACAACTTGAAGTTAATTGAAGACTGTGCTCACGCGATCGAAACAGAGTACAAGGGACGGAAAGCAGGCACATTTGGCGACTTCGGATGCTTCAGCTTTTATGTCACCAAAAACATTACGACCGGGGAAGGAGGAATGATTCTGGCCGCCAGTCAAGAAGACGCCGACAGGCTCAACATTTTAGCGCTGCACGGTATGAGCAAAGATGCTTGGAAGCGCTTCAGCGACTCGGGTTACAAGCACTACCAAGTGGTGGAAGTCGGTTTTAAATACAATATGATGGATCTGCAAGCTGCGATCGGCATTCATCAATTGAAACGAGTCACGCCTTATTGGCAGCGTCGGGAGCAGGTTTGGCAGCGATACAACGAAGCATTTGCGGATTTGCCGATTACTTTGCCAGCCAACCCCGAACCGGATACAATTCATGCTTATCACCTGTACACCATTCTGGTAGATGAAGCCAAAACTGGAATCAGCCGCGACGAATTTCTCGACGCTATCAATGCTGAAAATATCGGTGTCGGCGTACATTATATGAGTATGCCGGAACATCCTGTCTATCAAAAAATGTTTGGATGGCATACCGAAGATTATCCGAATGCTGGCTACATTGGGCGGCATACAGTTAGCTTGCCGATTTCGGCCAAATTAACAGATGCAGATGTGGAAGATGTAATTGCTGCTGTTAAAAAATGTTTGGCGATCGGCAAAACTAAGAATCCAGCTTTTGCAACAGCAGGCTAAAATCCTGAAATAGTTTGCCATACAAACATCCTAGCTGTTTTTGAAGAAAAGCAGCTAGGATGTTTTTTAACTCCACAACGCCCTTTGGAAGGTAATGATCTAGCAACCTTTTCGGTTCCACCGGAGGTTTTTAATAGTCCAAACCATTGATTTTATTGCATTTACCTTCTGATTCCCCCCAAGGAGGGAGCAGGGGTGGCGAACTTCTTCCTTGTTCCTTCTGCTATACCAACTCCGGGTTTAATACCCGGTCGATGGATTTGAGATTTGAAATTTGAGATTTTAGATGCCACAAAAGCGGCCTGTACCATTTTCCGTTTGATCGGATGCCCAGATGAGTCAGACCTGATCCGCGGCCGCGATCCGGGAGCTTGTACTCTGGATGTTTTCGGTCAGTGATTTTAGTACGTAATATCCACTAGGATAGTAGGTGTAGCAGCAATTTCAATCGCCACGTTATCTAAAACGCTTGAAAAGCCCTATTTAATAGTAAGCCAAACATCTTGGAAAAATTTTCAGCGCATTCTGGATGCTGCTGTTTCATTCTTTACAGTAAAAATACATAATTTTTGGTTCAGGGCCTTGTCAGTGAATTTACTTAATGTTATGTTGTCACCATACAATCACTGTCAGAGGGCAGAATCTACTTTTCAATCAAACAAGACTGGTCTCTAAACCGAGCCTCATTTTTCTATATCCGTGTTTAGAAACAACTAGAAAAACTTTAGTTAATTCAAGATGAATCCTATGTTAAAACTGAGTGCTTTATTCCCAATTCATTGCAATGACCGAGCCATCAGCCACGTATTTTTTTCAGTGTGCAAAGAATGGCAAAAACCTGAGCTGAATGCTCGCATGGTTGTCCCGAGTTGCGATCGCTCCTGCCGCAACTCAAATATAGTTGAAGCAATTCCGTCATTTCTGACAAACTTTTATTACCGCAGCCCTAGTGCTCCCAAAATCAAGGCAGAGAAGCGTTTTCTCAAAGATATCAAAAATTTTGATGTTGCCTACTTGTGGCCCGCTATATCATTAGATACTGTAAAGAGCGTTAACAAGCAAAGTAAGCCGATTTTTTGGGAGCGAGTTAATACTTGTCAAAGTCAAGCTAAGAGTATCCTTGACGATGCTTACTCTCGCTTGGAATTGCAACCTCAACACGAAATTACCCCAGAAAAAATTAAGACCGAAGAGCAAAAACTCAAGCTAGTTGACTTTCTGTTTTGTCCCAGTCCGGCAGTAGTAAAATCATTTCAAGAAGCCGGAGTTCCTGAAGAAAAACTGCTGTTAACCACTGAAGGTTGGTCGCCGTCGCGTTTCCCCAATTATCAATCCCAAAAACCAGCCTCAGAGGAAGTTAACGTCCTTTTCCTAGGTTTTGCCTGCGTCCGCAAAGGGACTCACCTGCTCTTGCAGGCTTGGGAGCGAGCTGGGATTAAGGGAAAGCTGACAATTTTTGGCTCCCTCGAACCGGCGATTGCTCACACTTGCAGCCATTTGCTGAAACGTCCTGATGTAGTTCACTTTGATTATGCCTTGGACTACAGTTCTGCCTATCGCCAAGCTGACTTTTTTGCCTTTCCCAGTCTGGAGGAAGGTAGCGCACTCGTTATCTATGAAGCAATGGGTCATGGTTTGCCGATTCTGGCTTCACCGATGGGAGGAGGCGGTGTTGTGCGTGATGGCGTTGAGGGCATAATTCTTCCTCCTTACGATACTGACGCCTGGGTGGAGGCACTACGAAAACTATCTAATTCTCCTGATTTGCGGGCTAAGATGGGAGCCGCCGCCCGCCAGCGAGCTTTGGAGTTTACTTGGCCAAAAGTTGCGGCTAGGCGCGGAGAGCAGATTCGGCAAAAAATGCAGGCAAAATAAAAACTCAATAAAAGAGGACTGACGAAGAGTCCTTATTTGTTAAAATCTTTAAGAAACGACTCTTCGTCCTCACGACTTGCCCGATGAGGGTTATATGACAGGACTAGATATAAGTCCTACTCAAGTTTAATTAGGTTGGCCTAATTATTAACTTTGTCATGAGTTATAGGCTCCAGAAGCTAGTCGTTGTTCAAATAACCACTGTTTGCTTTCAGGAGAATCATCCAGCCAGCGATCGATCAAGTCCGCCCATTTGACAGGCAGACGCAACTCCTGCCAGGTTGAGTGAGAAGCGACCGAAAGATTGTGGTAAAGCGCTGAATCCGAAATAACTTTTTCGATACATTCTGCTAAAGCCAGAGAGTTCCCCGCCTCAAAAATCATCGAATTAATACCGTGTTTTAAGTGGGTTTTAAACATCGGGTGATCCGAAGCTACTATCGGTGTTCTAGTGCGTAAAGCGTGCTGAATAGTCAGGGGAAAACCTTCGGGATATTCGTGCCTGCTAGTAACTAACACGAGATCGGATTCTCTCATTAAAGGTTCTAAACTATGAGTTGGCACGATTCCCAGAAAATCCACACAATCTTTAATTTGCAACTCTTCGACTCGCTGGGCAAAAAACTCCTCTTCACCTTTACCTGCCATTTTTAAGTGAACTGATATATTATTCCGTTCTCTTAACTTTGCTACGGCTCTCAATATATCGCCCACTCCCTTACTTTGTACTAACGAACCAGCGTAAAAAAGTTTAATTTTTTTGATGTCCGCAGGGATGGTTTTCGGCGACAAAGAGCCGGGATTGGTCTCTAAGAGAAAGTCCCAGGGAATTATTTTATCAGCTTTTACTCCTATTTCTTTGAACAATAAAGATGAAGTAATGCCGTAAGTTCCAACCCATTCTATCTGCTCGTTATTTAACAATTGGGATAGAAAATAGTTGCGGTATTTATTGCGCCAAGTTTTTGTTGCAATAGATTCGGCAAATACAGCTATGGTTTTAATTTCGTTTTTAATGACCCACTTAAAAAGGTCTGGAAAAGTCGTCCGCAGGACTAAATGAGTCGGCTTTTGCTGGGCAATTAACTCGATCAATTTTTGGGAATCAATTTTGTAATTAAATCCGCAACCGATCGCCCGCACGCCGTTTTCTAGAACCCGATCGTTAAATTCTGGTGTCATGCAGCAAATAACCGTTACTGACTCCGCTCGTTTTGCCATCTCGGTGACGGCATCAACAGAATATTTTTGAGCGTAGTATGTTTCGCTTCCACCTTTGGCTAAACGCTCAAAGGCTTCTGCGTAATCGCCGGCATACTGAACTATTACTAAGCGCATTTTCCTCTACTCTGGTTGTAGACTATTTAATAGGACTTACGGTGCAAAAAGTTTGTAAGTATGTTGATGGGGACGGTTTGATGTACCGCCACAACCGCACTATTAATTTTATTTTGCTTCAGCCTTATTATAAACAGTTCCGGCAACAGGCAGATCAATAGATAGCGGCCGCAGTCGCTTTGTATGGGGGCTTTCAGGCTAATTTTCTCGGAATTTTTCAAGTGTGCGTTGCCAGTAGAATGCGGGAATTAATGCCGACTAAGTAAGGAGAAATACTGTCCCCTGCAATTTGATCTCCGAAGTTGCGATGGAGACTCACTCTCGACACTCACTATCGGCACTCACTTAGCATATTGGAGGGGATGTCAGCAGAATTGGGCTATAAAATTCACAAACCGTGACAATATTTGGTTTTAGGGTACTCAATAAGCCAAAGTTTCTAAAGTTTCCCGCAGATAGGAACGAACCTGCTGATCGATGGTGGCATTTTGCTGCTGACGCTCAAAATTGAGTTCTAGCTGCCAGCGTTGAAATCCTGAACTTGCACCGATCACTGATTTGAGACTGCCCCAGATTTCAGAATCTTCGCACGGCTCGATCGGCTCGGCGGCTTGAGGTTCTTGTGCGATGGGTAGATAATTCGCCATATTGTTATACCTCTGTTTTAATCCCTTGTAAGGATTGAAAGCTGACCTTTACACTCTCTATTATAGATTCTTCTCTCCCAAGAGCCAACATAAAATATCCACAACCTGCGATTAAAAATTAAATATTAAGACTCTTAATAATCTCTATCCGAAGAGGGGCCTTACCTATTTTTTGTACAGCATACATCTGTACAAATTAAAGTAGCTTAAACTACAATTGTCCCCCTCTTAATTTTTTATTTCACTTTTTTTTGATCGACTCTTCGGGTAGAGATGTAACGTCGTTGGTGTCAGCAGGTTTTGGGTTGACAATACTGCCGACTGACAAATTCCCTATGCTGGATGCTAGCCCAATTGACTCTGCGGGTGCAGCCACAGCGGCAGTTGTCTCGGCTGCCAAAGCCGGCAAAAGTCGATCGACTTGCCAAGGCGCGATCGTAAAATCCTGCCGAATTTTGTCTAAAACATGAAGCTTTGTTGCTGCAAATTCTGATTCCGGCGTCAGCAAAACCGCCATGACACTAGCAGACACCTGCAAAAACAGATTGCTAGCTAAAAAAGCAGCAACTGCCAACAACAATCCAGCCCACCGCCAGGAAGGAGGAAAGGGAGCCACCGAAGCCGCCAGGGGAGCCAATCGGTAAAGCTGCCACAAAATTACTGCCAGCAAAACAGCGACAAATAGAGCGAGTCCTTTATTTAACTTAGTTTTAAACCGAGTCAGAATCTGCTGCTGCAAAGAAGTTAAATTCTGCGGTTTCACCGCCACAACTAAAATACTAAAAATGTAAAAAGGGCGGAACAACTGCATCCACAGCACAGGAACAATACCGACTACAGCCACTAAAAATATTTCTAACCAGACAGGGAGCAGGGGAGAACCCACTGCGAGTCCCAGCAAGCACAGTCCCAGGAAAATCGGCAGTGTAGCCGCCCCAGAAAGGTGAATCCACAAAAAAGGATCTGACCAAAAAGAACGCACTTTAAATAATTATGAGTTATGAATTAGGAGTTTTGAATGTTGGATTTTGAGATTTTGGGATGCACTCTTGACTCTGAAATCCGATGCCAGGAGTAAATATTTAGCTATCAAACCGAGGACTTACAAGCAGAAATCTGGTTTATTTCGGTAAGTCTTATTTGAGCGAGCGAATTTTAAATTTTAAGCAAGGGTAAAGAGGATTAGGAAGTTCTTAATTCCTTCTTCTTTCGGTCAACGGTCAACTGTCAACTGTCAGATGAGTTTGGGAGTATTGAGTGAAGAGAAGAGTCGCGAGCGATCGGCAATTTGGTTGCGATCGCTCAAAAATTCTCTTCCCCCTCAACACTCACAACTCAAAACTATTGAGAGAGAGTCCGGCGCTTAGTAACCATCCGGTAGGCTTCAATAATATCGCCATCCGCCCAGTCGCTAAACCCGCTCAAGGAAATACCGCATTCAAAGCCAGCATTGACTTCCTTGGCATCTTCCTTCATCCGTTTTAGGGAGTCGAGGACACCTTCGTAAACGACATTGTTACCCCGGCGCACCCGCACCTTACAGTTACGGATGACTTTGCCAGAGAGTACCATACATCCAGCCACAGCGCCGCGACCGATCGCAAAGACAGCGCGCACTTCGACTTGACCCAAAGGTTCTTCCACCAATTCGGGTTCCAGCAGGCCTTCCATCGCCCCTTGAATATCATCCAAGAGGTTGTAGATGATGCCGTATTCCCGCACGTCTACCCCCGCTTGGTCAGCGGCGAGGCGAGCGTCGGTGGCGAGAGTAGTATTGAACCCGATAATTACAGCATTACTGGCTGCAGCGAGGTCAATATCCGTTTCGGTAATTTCCCCAGGAGCAGATAGCAGCAGTCGGAGTTGAACTTCTTTTTGAGGAAGTTGAGTCAGAGCGCCGACAATTGCTTCGAGGGAGCCTTGGACATCTGCCTTCAAGATCAAGTTGAGTTCTTTGAGAACGCCTTCCTTAGCTTGTTGAGAGAAGCCACTGAGGCTGATCCGACCGCCTTGCAGCAGGCGGGAATCTCGTTGGGAGGTAGCTCTTCCAGAGGCGATCGCTGCCGCTTCTTTTTCGTTTGCGAAGACATCAAACTCGTCTCCGGCGCGAGGAACTTCCCGCAGCCCTAGCACTTCCACCGCAAAGGATGGAGTTGCGTGCTCTACGCGATCGCCCCGGTCATCGATCATGGCGCGCACCTTGCCCAGAGCCGAGCCTGCGACCACAATATCGCCCACTCGCAGAGTGCCGTTCTGCACCAGCAGAGTTGCCACAGGCCCCCTTGCCTTGTCGAGGTGAGCTTCAATCACAGTACCCTTAGCCGGTCGGTGCGGGTTGGCGTTGAGGTCTTCCATTTCCGCCACTGTCAGAATCATTTCCAACAGAGTATCCAGGTTTTCCCCACGGATAGCGCTGACTGGAACCATCGTGATATCACCGCCCCAGTCATCTGCCACCAAGCCGTACTCAGTAAGCTCTTGCTTCACCCGTTCCGGCTGAGCACCCTCCTTGTCAACTTTATTGATAGCCACAACAATTGGCACTTTCGCCGCTTTCGCGTGGCTGATCGCTTCAATTGTCTGGGGTCGCACGCCGTCGTCCGCCGCCACCACCAAGATGGCGATGTCCGTAACCCGTGTTCCCCGAGCCCGCATCGCTGTAAAGGCTTCGTGACCGGGCGTATCCAAAAATACCACCTGCTGGCTCTTGCCTTCGTGTACCACATCTACGTGGTAAGCACCGATGTGCTGGGTAATGCCCCCAGCTTCTCCCTGAGCCACCTTGGTTTTGCGGATCGAGTCGAGCAAGGTAGTTTTACCGTGATCCACGTGACCCATAATCGTTACGACTGGCGGACGGCGTTCGAGGTATTCCAAATCCGCTGCGTCCAGCATCTCGATCACTTTGATAGCTGGCGCTACTTTTTCTGGGGTTTCCACCTCTACGCCCATTTCTTCGGCTACCATCCTCACCGCTGGAATGTCCAGGGTTTCGGTAATATTTACCGCAATTCCTTTAGAGAACAGCCGCTTAATAATTTCGGTTTCGGGAACTGCCAAAGTAATTGCTAGTTCCTGAACGGTCATCGGTCTGCTCAGCAGCAGCTTTTCTGGACGTTCTACCTTAGCTTCGGCTGTTTTGCCCCGGTTGCCCCGTCCCCCACTAGAACTAGAAGAAGAACTTTTATCGTGAGAAGGGCCCGGTCTTTTATTTTTTCCACTGCTTCCGGGTGCACCCGGAGTTGGTGTTGACTTGGGTGCTGCTTGTGACTTCGCCTTAGCTGGGCGGGCTAGGGACAGGCTGACCGTGACTGGTGCTGGCATATCCAAGCCGTTTTCTAAGTCGTCGTCATCCTCATCTATTGGTTTGAGGCGAGAACGTTTTGCCTTAACAGCCTTGGCAGCTTTGGCAGCATCTGAGTTTTCGTCATCATCTTCTTCCCAAATGACCGATGTCTTTTTGGCAGGACGAGGGAGAGAGGGCCTTTCGAGGAGAGTAATCCCCAGCAACGGCGTATTATCTTCTTCATTGTCATCAGTGTCATCCCCTGCGGCTCCGGTGTCACCGCCGCGGCTACGCAGCCCGGTAGCTGACGTTGCGGGGGCAAGGCTCCGGCGCGGGCCACCGGGCTGGGGTCGATCGGCAAGTTGAGTTTTGACTGGGCCGCCAGCGCCTTCTCGGCGCGGTCTTTGCGCGTCGCGAGATTCGGTACCTCCCGGTGTGGGTCTGCTGGGGCGGCTCGGTTTAGCGGGCGCTTCCAGAGTTTGTGCTTGTTCTGATTGCTCTTGCTCGGTTTTTGCAAGTTTGAGTACCGGCTTGTTCCCCAGATTTTGTGGGGTACGGCTAGCCGACTCGGACGCCCCTCTGACGGGCGGCGACGTGAGTTTTGCCGAGGGCGCGAGCGGCGGTTGCTGGGTGCGTTCTGGAGCCTTTTCCGACGGCGGTTGAGGTGCCGACGGTGCCTGAGCCTGGGCGATGGTTCCCGGGGCGATCGCACCTACATTTTCCAACACTTCTGACTGAGCCGCCGACACAGCGACATTTGGCTTCGACAGTACAGGTCGATTGATATTCGGTTTAGCAGGAGGCTGGAGTTGTTGAGCTGCAGGCGACTTGGGAGGAGTTGCCACGGTTGCCGCCGGCTGATTTTGGTTCTCCTCGTTGCCTGCAGGCTGGGAGTTTGCACCAGCCGGTCGTACTTTTGGACTGCGTATTTCTAAAATTTGCTGCTTTTTTTGTTGGTCGTTAGGGTGAGGGCCAGATTCTCTAGATGGCGCTGCTGCTCTTTCGGGTGGAGCTGGCTTGCCGGGGGAAGAGTGGCTACTGGCTACGTATTTTTCCGCCGTTTTGCGAATGCGCTCTGCTTCGGATTCTGTAATTGTGCTGCTGTGGCTCTTGACTGAAATATTGAGCCGCTCGCAAACTGCCAAGATGTCTTTATTATCCAAATTTAGTTCCCGTGATAATTCGTAAATTCTTACTTTGCCGTTGTTCATCCACTCTGCCCTCTTTTGTGCCAACCAGTTTTTACATTGTGATTTTTTGTGCTAATGACGACATCATTCGGTGTGATTGATTCAGTGTCAGGAATCGGGGTTTTGGTACTCGCTCAGCAATTTTATCTAAAAGATGCAACTCGCTGAAGTCTGCGGTTGAAGAATTCTCAAGTCTTTTTGGGAACTTGGAACTCCGAAGTCTGAGTTTTGGCAAAACCCACTCTCTCAAGCTTCAAAGTTTGCCTTTCCACCTTGAGGATACCTCTGCTAGTACCCTACCCTTATCTAATCTGACACAAATCTTTCCAGACTGGTGGGCAGATCGGATTGGGGTTTTATAGCTGGCGCTACCGGTAATTACTGGTAGGGCTGCCAAGAGGGTTTATACAGTCGATGCCGAACTATTGTCGGTTTTTCGTCCGGCTAGGCCAGAGTAAGATGTACAGTCAGATGTGGCTAAACGCTGCCAAAGTGTTTGGTACAGTTTGTCAGACACAGACGCTTTGAGCGATCGCCCAAGTCGATTTTTTTTCTGAGCTGCTTTGAGGCATTCGGCTTCCCGACAAAGGTAAGCAGAACGGCCCATGCCACGATCTAATTGTACCTGATGAGAAGGATAGAGCCTGACTACTCGCCAAAAAGCTTCCTTAGGAGCTATTTTTCGACAACTTGCACAGCACCGGTAGTTCGGTTTCATTTCTTGTGAGAGGGGGAGTAGGGGACAAATCCTCCTTGTCTGGCGAAGATAGAAAATCTTATGACAAGGAGTCAGAAGACAGAATTCAGAATTCAAAATACGCCATGCCCCAAGTCAGGGGTAAGGTCACGGAAAGAATTTTTTCGGCTCCACAATTAAAATCGGGGGCTTTAAAGCTCGATTCTCCATCCTGTCGCACAGAACCCATGCTGGATTCTGGCTCCTGAATTCTGAATTCTTCTTCGGTAAATGTCACAGTTTTTAGACTGCGGCTTCGGTTTCCTCCGTGGCGGCTGCCTCCTCTTCCTCAAACTCTGCGGTTTCCTCGTCGTAGTCGCCTGCTTCCTCGTCGTAGTCGCCTTCTAGTTCTTCGAGCCTAGTTGCTTCTGCTGCCAATTTGCTGTCTTCGGCGGCGCGATCGTACTTAGCAATATCTTTGATATCGATTTTCCAACCGGTTAGGCGGGCTGCGAGACGGACATTCTGACCTTCTTTCCCAATGGCAAGACTCAGTTGGTCTTCAGCGACCAAAATGTGAGCTCTCCTGCCTTCTGGAGCAACTAAACGCACTTCATCTACTCTAGCGGGACTCAGAGCGTTAGCAATATAAGTTGCTGGGTCTGGAGACCAGCGGATCACGTCGATTTTTTCGCCGCGCAATTCGTTGACTACTACCTGAATCCGCGATCCCCGCGCTCCGATGCAAGCTCCTACAGGGTCTACGTCGCGATCGAGAGTATCAACTGCTATTTTAGTCCGGGGGCCGACGTGCCGGGATGGCGGATTTGCCTCCCTGGCTACGGCGACAATCCTCACCACCCCGTCTTCTATTTCTGGTACTTCGTTAGCAAACAGGTAAACCACCAAACCTGCGTCCGCTCTAGAAACAAGTAACTGCGGCCCTCTAGTAGAGCCTTCGCCTACTTTTTTGAGATAAACCTTGAATGTAGCGTTTGCCCGGTAATTGTCGTTGGGCAACTGTTCGCGCTTAGGGAGTTCGGCATCTACTTCTGGCTGACCGAAGCTGCTGGTAACTGCTAAAATTACCGACTGCCTCTCAAACCTGAGAACTCTTGCTTGAAGAACTGTTTCTTCTAAATCTTTAAACTCTTCTTGAATCATTTTGCGCTGTTGGTCGCGCAGTTTTTGAGCTAGAACTTGTTTGGTCTGGATCGCGGCCATGCGACCAAATTCTTTTTGATTTGGTGTTACGTCTACGAGCACAATGCTCCCAGGCTGAGCTTCCGTGGCTACTTCTTGCACTTCGGAAAGTGAGATTTCGTGATCGGGATTGATGACTTCTTCGACAATAGTTTTGTTGGCTAAAACGCGGAAACCTTCTTGTTCTGCGTCGAGTTCTACATCAAAGTTGTCGAAGTATTCTTCGCTGAAGTGATCGAGTTTTTGGGTACGGCGGTAGCGTTCGTATCCTTTGAGCAGGGCTTCTCGCAAGGCTGCTTGGACGGCGTGTTTGGGTAAATTGCGTTCTTTGCTAATACCTTCGACCATTTCTTTTAGTCCGGGCAGGGGAACCATTGACATATAAAACTCTCCTTTTTTGCTGTGGTAATAAGTAACTGGTAATCGGTAATTGGTACTTGGAAATTTTCAAGAAAAAGTGATGACAGAGGAGTGATGAGTTACTGGATAGGATTAGGGAAGCTAGGTGCAGTAACAATTTATTTGTTGTTCCTCTTCAACCCGCTTCTACAGATGTGATTGTTAAAAATTAACTCGCAGCCAAGCGTTTTCAGCTTGCTGCGAGGCAATCGCAAAACTCAAAACTCAAAACTCAAAACTCAAAATTTCCTTACATCTCCTTTCCTTCGTCTAGTTCAACTTTGACAATCTGAGGGCGGGGAATTTTAACCTGTCGCCCTTTTTGATTGAGATAAACCGCTGTTTCATCCCGGCCCAGGAGTAGTCCTTTCCACTCTTTGATTCGCGAGTCCGGTTCGGTGGTTTTGGCTGTCACGGGGAAACCTTTAAAGGTAATAAATTCTCGATCGCTGCTGAGCAATCGGGATATTCCGGGACTGGAAATCTCTAGCACGTAGGCATCGGGTATGATGTCGGCTGCCTCTAACTCAGCATCGAGGGCTGTGCTCATGCGCTCGCAGTCTGCTAAACCCGTGTCTTGTTGGAGGTTGCGGATGTCTACCCGCAAGACGGGAGGATTTTGGTTGGTGTGAAACACTGCTCCCACTACTTCCAATCCCAGTGTTTCCGCAACGGGGGTAGCTAAGTCAATGATTTGTGGGATTAGGGGATGAGTCATATCGAATACTTAAGTTAAAACTCCTAAACTCGGACACGGGCAAGGAAAAATTTGGTGTTGAGATTGCTTGGCTTTGAGGTGGTTTGATTAGGTGGCTGCGACTTTCGTCTTCAACTTTGGGACTTACCCAACATCCCAGCAGGGGATCTCAAGCGGGGGGGTACCCCTACTAAATCAGTCCTCAACTTGCAAGTCAGACGCCCTGAGCTCTTTTCCTGCGACTAATGCAACAAAAAAAGTGGGCTTGACCCACTCCTAGGTAAAACAATTTCTTCCAAGAAGTTTGAGGGCTTCTTCTGATCGAAGGCAGGCCTCAGTTCTCAGTTTAGCTCGATCGCCCGCCCGGTGACAAACCGATCGCCCTCGGCCGACTGTCCGAGGGCAGAGGGGGATAGCTGACAGGGGGAATGAGGAGGACTTGATCGCCGTTTTGGAGTGGGGCGAGGGCAAATTCCTGGTGGATACCGTGATCGGGTGCGATCGATCCTAGAACAGGGGGGGAGTGACACTCAGACTTTCTAGGACTTGCGATACGGGAGTTTCTTTGGGAAATTCTAATTTCACTTCGGACAAGCCCTCTGCTTCTTGATAGGGGGTGAAGAGTTTGACAGTGATAGTGATTGATAGATTAGACATGGGCTATCGCCAAATTAACGATATATTGACCAAACAGCAAAACTAAGATTCACCATAAAAAATCCCCATTACTAATGCTGAATAGGAAGCTCAATTACAAACTCTACCCCCCATTCGGGCGAGGAAATGCAGGTCAGCGTACCACTATGTTTTCGTTCTACAATCTCACGGCTAATAGACAAACCTAAACCTGTCCCTTTACCTACTGATTTAGTAGTAAACATCGGCGTGAATAAATGCTGCATTACTTCTTGACTTATGCCAACCCCATTATCAGCAATCCGAATCACCACTCTGTCATCCTGAAGCATTTCAGTGCAGATCCGAATCTGTGGAGTGTCATTGCTCTGTTTCTTTTCCCCGCACAGCGGACAACTAATCGTAGACTCTTCTAAAGAATCAATTCCATTCGCCAATATATTCATAAACACCTGATTAAGTTGCCCCGGATAACACTCGACTAGCGGCAAATCGCCATACTCTTTAATCACTGCAATTCCTGGGAAACTTCCTTTAGATTTCAGTCGATGCCCTAAAATTAATAAGGTACTATCTAGCCCATCGTGAATATTTACTGGCGTTAGTGCCGATGTATCCAACCGAGAAAAATTACGCAGTGACATAGAAAGATTGTAAAGTCGCTCTGTTCCTATCGCCATTGACTCAATGATTTTTGGCAAATCTTCCACAATAAAATCTAACTCAATCTCCTGGGACTTTTCCTCAAATTCTGATGTTGAAGTAACGTTGTGTTGGCAAAGCCGAGTCATCCCGATCAAATCGGCAATATATTCCTTGGCAATAGGGATATTATTGGAGATAAAACTAACTGGATTGTTAATTTCATGAGCCACCCCAGCTACAAGTTGACCAAGGCAAGCCATCTTTTCACTTTGAACGATTTGCACTTGAGCTTTTTTAAGATTATCCAAAGCTTGAGAAAGTTCAGCCGTTCGTTCTTCCACCCGTTTTTCTAACTCCTGCGCGAGCTGATGTAACGCTGCTTCTGCTGCGAGTCTGTCTTCAATTTCCCGTTTGAGAAGCAGATTTTGGTCGGCGAGAGTTTTAGTCAAAGAACGCAGTGTTAAATGGAGGTTGACGCGAGCTAAAACCTCCTTTTGTTCAAAAGGCTTAGTAATGTAATCCACAGCCCCTAGATTAAAGCCTTTGACCTTATCTCCTATGTCAGACAGAGCCGTCATAAAAATTACCGAAATTTCGTTCGTCAACGGACTTGCCTTCAGGCGATGACAGGTTTCAAACCCGTCAATCCCTGGCATCATCACATCTAACAGAATCAACTCAGGTTGACTATATTCAGCCTGTTCGATGGCTGTTTCGCCATCAGTTGCTACCAATATCTCCCATCCCGAACCCGCTAAAGCTTCAGAAAGCACGTCCAGATTGCTAGGATTATCATCGACGATTAAGATGCTACTTGTTTCCATATTTGCTGCCTTCATTCTTTTTCTATTCTGTGGGATGTAATAAACTCTTTGATTTTTTTGACCTGATAGCCTTGGGCTAACTGGCGCAGCTCAACAGCAAAGGACACAAATTTCTGATCCAATTTCTCTAGGTGCTCACTGCGCTTCACAATTCCTTTCACGTTGCCTCTCATCGCCATTTCTAATAAAAGTTCTATTTCTCCTGGCGGGGGAGCAACTACAAATTTCGATTCAGAAAGTAATTGAGGATCAGAGGAAAAGGGAATAGTGCTGATTTTTTCATTTTTTTGTTCGTCATATATCCATTCAAGTTTTAAATATTTTTGCAACATCTCAAATAGCTCTTCTGCCTGCACAGGTTTACCGAGAAAATCGTTTGCTCCCCCCTCCAAACTTTTATGTTGATCGGTAGCAAATACACTGGCAGATGAAGCAATGATTGCCACGTCTTTATAGTGTGACAAATTTCGGATACGGCGCATCATCTCAAAGCCATCTAACACTGGCATCACCAAGTCAGTGATAATCAGATCAACCTTAAACTCTTCTACTTTTTCTAAACCTTCTTGACCGTTTTTAGCTTCGGTTACTTCAAAGCCGAGGGGTTCCAGGAGATTGACAATGACTGAGAGATTTTCCCATTTGTCATCCACAACCAAAACTTTCTGCTTTCTACCTTGGTAGCCAACCAGCTTTCTTTGCTTGGCAATCGTGGCTGTATTTGCCCAGTCTGCCGCTTCCGGTAAATCCAAATCTAGCCAAAAAACACTGCCGACTCCTGACTGACTTTTTACTTGGATTGTACTACCCATCATTTCGACAATTTTCTGGCTAATTGTTAAACCGAGTCCGGTTCCTTCCGCCTGACGCTTGCTGTCTCCTACCTGTTCAAAAGGCAAAAATATTTTTTTTAATTGTTCTGGTGTCATACCAACGCCAGTATCTTCAATTTGAAACCGAATTTTGTGAATTGGTGAGGCTGGCTTTTGGTCATTGCTTTGTACCTTTTCACCTGTCCCCTTTTCCAGATGCTCTATCTTAAAAGTCACTCGTCCCGAGTCTGTAAACTTAATTGCATTGCTCAGTAAGTTAATTAGTACCTGTCGCAAGCGTTTCTCGTCAGCGTAGATGCCAGCAGGAATTTCCGAACTGGGTTGATAAACAAAAGCCATTCCTTTTTGTTCGGCTCGGATGCGGCAGATTTCCGCGACTCCCTGCAAAAAGGAAGGAAAATGGAAATCTTTCGCGTAGAGTTCCAATTTCTGAGCTTCAATTTTAGCGAGGTCTAAGATGTCATTGATCAGGGTTAAAAGGTGGGAACCACACTGGTGAATAATACTGATGCCTTGGAGTTCCTTCGGAGCCATCGTTGTTGAGCGTTCTAGGATTTGAGCGTATCCTAAAATTCCATTGAGGGGCGTTCTCAATTCGTGACTCATATTCGCTAAAAATTCACTTTTAGCTTGGTTGGCACTATCAGCGATTTGTTTGGCTTCCGTGAGTTCGGCGGTGCGTTCTTCTACTCGGATTTCTAGCTCGGAATTGGTCTTGGCTAGCGCCTCAAAGGATTCGCGCAACTGTTGTGCCATAAGGTTGAAAGACTGACCCAGAACTTCTAGTTCTTCTACACCTTTTACCTGCACATTTTTCTCTAAGTCGCCACTGGCGATCGCCCTAGAAGCTGCGCTCAAACGGAGAATCGGGCTGGTAATCCAGCGTGCGGTTAAGATTCCCAAAACGGTAGCCAGCGCCAAGGCTCCCAAACACAACAAAATGGTAGTCTGAGTATTGGCGTTAATTTGATCCATGAAATCGCTTTCAGGAACTACGACGACGATCAGCCAGTCCAATCCTCGGCTATCCTGAAAGGGCATAACTTGGAGGAATTCCCGCTGGCCGGCGATCGTAAAATCCAATTGCTGAGAGCTATTAATTTTAGTGAGGTTGCCAAAGTGTTCTTTTAAATGCGCTGTTGTCAGCCGAATTAAATCATCTTTGCTATCTAAAGCATTCAGGCGATCGAGCTTGTCATTGTTGGTGATAAATGCTTCTTTGAGAGTTGAACTGGCTACTAGGAGTCCAGAACGTTCCATAATGAATGTCTGTCCCGAACGACCGATGTTTAAGCTGTGCAGAAAGTCACTGAGGAAAGAGAGCAGAAAATTAGCAACGAATACCCCGCGTAGCTCGCCACTTTCGTCATAAACTGGATGTCCGGCAGGAAGCGAGAGCGTTTTCTGACCTGTAAGCGGAAAAATTTCGCTCCATGTGGGCTTGCCTAAGCGTACACTGTCTTTATACCATGAACGGCTGAGTATATCGTAGTTCCGGGAGACTTTTAAGAGCTTCGTTTGATTGCCTTTGCTATCAGATTCATAAATATGAAGTTCATTTCGATGCTCTTTGTCTGCTATTTTAAAAACTACTTTGCCATTCTCTTGGCGTTCAATGGCAATGAATTCTCCAGTTTTAGTAGCAAAACCCATATTGGGCAGAGAAGGAAAGGCTTGAATTTGCTCCCACAAATAGCGCTCCGTACTCTCCAATTCGTCGGAATTTAAGTATCCTAGGCGAATGGCATTGGCATTCAGTTGATTGACGCGAGGGGCTGTGTCTAGGTAAGTGTTGAGCTGCTGCTCGATGCGGGCCGTAATTTCACTTCGCAACTGACTAGCAACTTCGTTGACTGCTTTTTGCCCGTTGCGTAAGGATAGCCAGCCTGTCAGCCCGACGGCGGCAAATATTTGCAGAACGAATGGGAATACTAAAATTAGGCGCAGGGACAGTTTTTTTTGAGAACGGTTTGACACAAAAGTGGTTGGAGAGGTGTGTGACATTGAGTGGTGTTACTCCTGGGGTAACGAGTTGGCTGAAAAATCTAACTGGATTTAGTGAAAGGAGGCTGAGGAAATATATATTGAAAAGCAATCTACCAATAGTCCGGACAGTTTTTATAGCGCCCAATGGCTTATGCTCGCTTGACTTCGCAGCCCCTGTGGATAATTAAATCAATGTCAGCTCCACCCCTGACTTACATTTAATTCGACTTTTTTATGCTCCTTGCCCCGCCTAAGCTTGTAGTATCGTTCCCAAAACTGTCCGGAGTATTGATCTACAATAGTTATTGAAATTTTTTACACAGTAACTTGCTTGAACCAGCCTAGCTACTTACGTGTTTACTATGAGAGCTTTATAATTATAGCTGACTAAAGATGCGGACGCGCCTAATTTTTTTCCTAGCATTTGTAAATGAGAAAAGCAGTTAGCAATCCTATCTAATAGATTACTTGATTGACAGCTATTTGTCGGAGTTTTTAACTTTACTTTACAGAGTGACGCTATAAAGTATAATCTCATCAAACTTACATATGAATTGATATAATATACTTCTAAAAAAATTGACCTTTCTCGCTAAAAACATGACACGCCAGACCGCTGAGAACCATAAGGGCGGTCTAACTCACTACCGCGCTGAAGATTTGATGCACAACTCTGCAGATGACTTTGGTAGAGAATGCCGATCGCACATGAAACTTTACAATCCCACCAAGTTTCATTGGCAGGAGTTACAGGAGGGTAATTTCTAATTGCTAATTCGGGAAGAAAAAAATAAGTAAAGCGCTGGAGACTTGCCCTAACGCGGGGCTATCCGTTGCAGTTCTTTGGCTTGTTCTAAAATTTTCTCGAAGTCTTCTTCGCTCAACCGCTGAATATAGTTGATTTTGAACTCTTCTAGGAAGTCGCACAGCAGCAGTTGTATTTCTTGCCAGGTTTGCTGCTGTTGCAGTTCGGTTCCTAAAGCTTGCCCGAAATGTTGGACTAGCTGGCTGGAGAGTTTGATGCTTATGGGGTCTTCGCTGGCGATTTTGAAGGCTTCGTAGGCATCTTGGGGGCCGAGGGTGACTAATTTTGAGAGCTCTGCAACTAATTGCTGTGCTAGCTGTCCGGGCAGGTTTCCCAGGCCGGGTACTTGCTTCCATCCTTCGTAAAGGGGGGATTGTTTGAGGAGGGTTTCAATATTGTACCGGAGGAGGGCTTCTAGGTCTGGCTGGAGTTGGGGTAGGACTTTGTAGACGGTTATTTGCACGAGATGGGTGGCGATCGCTTCTATTTCATTGATATTGTTGATGTCTAGATAGCGGTGTTTTTGGGATTGAAAGAGTTGACGAGTTAGTTCGCCTGTGGTAATTGATTGTTGCATCTGGTTGATGAGTTGAATTACTACAACTTCGGTCAATTCTTGGGCGAAGTTGGCGACGAAACCTCGGCTGATTTGGGTGCGTATGGGTTGGAGATCCGGCATTTTGGCTTGGTGGATGCGAATTGTGACGGGTAATACTCGCAACAGGCGCCAGAATGGGAGCACCAGGAAGATGTCGTACCATCGCCAGAGCATGGCTGCTCGCCAAGTGACGCTGCGGTGGCGGCGGGTGATCAAGTAGGTGCGGGCTAGAAATTCGATCGCGAATATGGCAATAAATGGCAGGTCGATTAGCCAGAAGTTATCGGTGAATTCGCCGTTTTCTCCGATCTCGCGGTAATAGTTGGTGGCTATTAATGGCTTGATTTTGGAGTCAAACCACTTGATTTCTTTTTGCCAGTCTTGTTTGTTTAAATAGTCTTGGCTCCAAAATTTTTGGAATGATTGTTTAGCGGAGTCTTGTGGATTCGGGACGCGATCGCGCATCCGGTCTTTTATTTTTTCTAAGGTGCCGCTTTTTGATGCTACTCGAAAGGGATCTTCGTCGATCATTTTCGCGCTCAGATTGTTTATTTCCTGCAATTTGGCTGCTACTTGGGGAGAGGGCAACCCTGTTTGCACTACTTGAATTTTTAATTCTTCTAAGGTTTCTAGATAGTGCTGGGTGTCTCGGTGGGGTTTAATTCCTTTAAATGGATCGTATACTTGAGTTAGAACTGGCAGTTGTCGGAGGTAGAAATCACGTCCGGGTACGTAAGTTATGTCAAATAATACTAGGCTTAAATTTCCTAGGGCGACCAGTGCCATGAACCGCTCGAACCAAGGTACTTTTTGTGATTTTTTGTGGGAGTTTGGAGTTTTAGAAGGCTGTATTTTTAGTGTCACTGGCGATTCCTAATTAAGTAGACAGATCGAATTAGATGTAACTGGTAATAGCTGAAAAAAGGAAACAGGGAAAACTGGCTAATTGTCTTGTCGCGCTCGGATTGCGATCGCGGAAGCTAGTCTTTATTTTAATGTGCGTTTGTTGGGGAGTTTTGGATTGTGGATTCCGCCTGGTTAGGTAATAATTTATGCTGCTAAAATATTAAAGCCGATCAAAGTTGACGGAAGCTGTGGCTCCCGTTAGTGTGCTTCTCTCTGGTAATAAAATTATATCTCAGGCAGAATCCTCAGTTTTTTTGGCGTTGCAGAACTCACGCGGCTGGTAATAAATTACTATTTCTGTTTGATCTGGTGGCTCTTTGACCGCTAAATCAAATGTATTGCACGCAGTGGAGTCTAAGGTTAGATGAGGACTTCGAGTTTGAGGTCAAACCCTCAAGAGAGTTATACTTGCTCAGGGGCAGTCTGGTGAGAGCGCCCCCTCTGATCGCGAGGGTGGCTGTCGCCTCCGTAAGGTTCGAGGTTTCGCCTCTACAAAAACCAGCTCGCGATCGGACTCTTGAATAATATAAAACCCTGAGTATAATTTTGTTCGCATTTTTTTAATATATGACATACTGCCTTAATCTCGATTGCCCAAGAGACAAGCGTCAGAACCCACCAGGCACAAAGTATTGTCTTAATTGTGGTTCAAAGCTGCTACTAAAAGACCTTTATTCAGCAACTGAACCGCTACGCGATGGGGGATTTGGCAGGACTTTTCGAGCTGTTAATCATGGAAAATTTGAGGAATTGTGCGTGATTAAACAGTTGTCACCCCCTCAAGAGTTTCAGCGGAAACCGGGTCATTTTAAAAAATATGTTCGACTGTTTGAACAAGAGGCAAGGCGGTTATACGAACTGAAGCACCCGCAAATTCCTCAGTTAATTTCTTATTTTGAGGAAGATGGGCGCTTGTATTTAGTCCAAGAGTTTATTGATGGCAATAATTTAAAGGATGAGTTAGATAAGTACGGTGATTATAGCGAAATTAAAACTTGCGAACTGCTGTTAGATTTGTTGCCTTTATTGAAGTTTGTTCACGACCGAAATGTAATTCACCGCGATATTAAGCCTGAGAATGTGATCCGCCGAGCTCGCGATCGTAAGTTAGTGCTGATAGATTTTGGGGTTTCTAAACAGGTAGTAGCTGCTGCTCCGACCAAAACAGGAACTAAGTTGGGAACTCCCGGCTACGCGGCTCTAGAACAGCGTCACGGTAGGGCTGTTCCTGCTAGCGACCTTTATAGTTTGGGGGTGACTTGCATTCGCTTGCTGACTTCTGTTATGCCTTATCTGGATATCTACGGGGACATTCACGATGACCTTTACGATCCGCTTGAAGGCCGGTGGCTTTGGAGGGAGGCTTTGCCAAAAGGAACACAAATTAGCGACGCTTTAGCTCAGGTTTTGGATAAGTTGATTCAGGAATATGTTAAAGATCGCTACAAATCGGCTGTGGAAGTTTTGGATGCTTTAAAACCTCCTGTTGTTGTTGTTGTCCCAGTCCTGGAAAAGTCGCAGCAGGCAACTGTTGTTAGTCCTTCGGTTCCGACTCAACCTGTGACTGATACTCAGCTAGTTTCTGTGAATTTAGAGTCGGAAAAAGGTATTGATTATTCTCACTTGGCAAGGCTGCTGGCTGCTAAAAATTGGCGTGGTGCTGATGAGGAAACTTCTGTGAAAATGCTGGAGGTGATGCAGCAAAATTCACGGGGTTATTTGAGTGAGGAAGATATTAGGAAGTTTCCAGCTAAGGATTTGCAGACTATCGATCAACTTTGGGTGCGGCACAGTCACCGCAGATTTGGTTTTTCTGTGCAAAAGGGTTTGTGGCTCAAGTTGGGGGGAAAGCCTGGTGTTTATGATGCTACAGTTTGGGAGAAGTTTGGCGATCGTGTGGGCTGGCGGGTTAACAGCCAGTGGGTATACTATTCGGAGCTGAATTTTACTTCAAAAGCAAAGCCTGGACATTTGCCGGGGGGAACTGTTTTTGGGTGGGAAGGCGGGGTTTTGTGCGGTGTTTTGGGTTTGGGTGGGATCTGGTTTCTGCTGTCGCGGCGGGATTTATAGAAGAAGGTAGAAGGTAGAAGGCAGAATTTATTAATCAGGCTGCACCCTCCGCGAAGTCGAAGTGTTAGTCATGAAATAGTTTTGAGTTGGGAATTAAAGAGTTAATAAGTGTGGAGTTTTATCATGTGTTATGTAGAAATTAGCTCTAAAAAAAGCGAAAAATAAGATATAATCACAAACCCTTTTTTTTGTGCTATGTTCTTAGAGAAGGGCAAGTTTGCAAAGTCAAAAGCCAGTCCTCGGCGGTGGCCAACCATGGGGACTGGCTTTTGCTCCAATTTACCAAGGAGATTTATCTAGTATGTTGCAAGAAAAACGTCTCAAGCCGTGGACTATAGTTCGCTCGCTTCCAAATGTGGAAAAGGTGGTTGTGGGTGAGTTTCGTAGTTGGTCTGATGCAGACGGTCATTTGAAAATTCTCAAGCGGATGGTGCCGGCGGATCGATTGAGTGTTGTTTTCGATCCGGTAGTTCAAGCGTAACGTCGCTGGTAAATTGATCAGCGTGCGATCGCTCTTTGAGCTAAGCGATCGCCTCTTTTTTTACATAAGCTAATCCGCATTTAAATTGCATAGTAAAATAAATTTTTCCTCTTGTGGGGTGGGCATCCTGCCCGCCCTCAACATACAAATTAAATGCACAGCAGCTTACGGTTTTTTTACATAAAAAATGCGACCGCTAAACAGGCGATCGCAACTTGAATCATTGTCGTTAACTGCGGCGAATTTCAGTAATTTGGTCGGCAACATCCAAAATTCTTTGGGGCATGGATGGCCCGGTAAAAATCATATCCAAATGATGCGGCTTGTTGTCAATTAATGCCACCACTTCGGCTTCGGGAATCAAGCCCAAATTCACCGCTAAACTCAATTCATCGAGAATAACTAAGGAATAACGACCTTCGCGCACCGCCTTTTGAACATACTCCCACAATTGTTCGATCGATCGCGTCTCCAGCTCATCTAAATCGGCATTCTCAATGCAGCGTGACAAATCGCAGCGCACCCAATCTAAATTTTGCCCCAGCCGCACCGGATGCTGGTGTCCTTGATTAATTCCCCCTTTGAGGAACTGCACCGCTAGCACGGGAGCTCCCTGTCCTGCAATTCGGAGGGTCTGAGCCATGACACTGGTAAAAAAGCAGCGGTGCGGGCCTGTAAAAACTTGCACCAGCCCTTGAACTGTGTAGGGCAAGCTGTGGTTTAAATTGAGTTTAGGGGTTTGTAACTGAGCAACCATAGGGCAATATTTAATCAGCAACTAAGTCTTGAGTGCAGCTCCGACCTTGGCGTGGCTGAAGCCTGCTTGACAATATATAGTGTACGGGGCCGAGTGCACATCGGATCGAACACTAGATATACAAGTTGTCAAAAGCTCGCGGCAGTGGCATTCGCAGTCGTTTGTTCGATTTTTGAACTCAATTAGCACTTACACAGAAACGGGGTTTTTTAGGAAAATACGGCGTGGATCTTGACATTTATACAGTTATAGGATGAAAAACCAAGGTGATGAGAGTCTCGCTGCGTCCAGGGCTTTTAAGAAAAGGTACACACATCGCGTAAAATTTGAATGTCGCGGCACTAGGAGCAGGGACTGTGAGAGTGGTGATTCTGGGAGGGCCAGGAGCGGGAAAGGGAACTCAGGCTGAACTACTTTGCAGCAATTTGAGCCTTCCTTTGCTGGCTGTGGGGGACATTCTACGGGAGGCGATCGCAGAAGACACAGATTTAGGCAAGCTGGCGGCGTCTTATGTCGAAAAAGGGGAATTAGTTCCCGACGCAACTATGATTGAATTCTTTCGCCGCCGACTGCTGCTGTGGGATGTCTTTAATGGCTGGATATTGGAGGGCTATCCGCGAACTGCTTTTCAAGCTGAGGAGTTGGATTTTTTATTAGAGGAGTTGGCGCAGGAGCTAGATTGGGCAGTTTGGCTGAAAGTGCCCATCGATGTTTTGCTGAGCAGGTCGATCGAGCGCGATCGATCGGATGATCATCCTGAAATTTTACAGCGTCGGCTCGATTTGTTCCACGAACGCACTATTCCTCTTTTAGAGTATTACGAACACCGCAACAAACTGTTAACTATTGATGGCGATCAATCCCCCCAACAAGTCCAGCAGGATATTCTAAAAATTGTCAGTAGTCAGTAGTCAGTAGTCAGTAGTCAGTAGTCAGTAGTCGGTAGGAAGAATTACGAATCCCCGATACTTCGGCTACGCGAGCGTACAACTGCCCCAATGCCCAATGCCCAATTCCCAATGCCCAATTACTAATTAGCTTATGTCTTTCCAACGTCCCGATGGCAGACAACCAAATCAAATTCGTCCGATTAGTTTCGATCGACAGTTTACTAAATTTGCTAGCGGTTCCGTACTCGCAAAAAGTGGCGATACTCAGGTACTTTGCAGCGTTACAATCAAGCCGGGAGTGCCTAAATTTCTGGAGAATACCGGACAAGGTTGGCTGACAGCGGAATACCGAATGTTGCCGGGATCTACACCGCAGCGACAAGAGCGGGAATTTATGAAATTATCGGGACGGACTCAAGAGATTCAGCGGTTGATTGGGCGTAGTTTGCGATCGTGCTTGGATATGCAATTATTGGGGGAACGCACAATACTTGTGGATGCGGATGTTTTGCAAGCGGACGCTGGGACTCGCACGACTTCAATTACTGGCGGGTTTGTGGCTGTGGCTGATGCTTTGAATAAGTTGGTGCAAAAAGGTGATTTAGTGCGATCGCCCATTATTCGTCAAGTGGCGGCCGTGTCTGTGGGACTTTTGGAAGGCGAGCCGTTTTTAGATTTGAATTATGTTGAAGATGTGGCGGCTGAAATTGATTGTAATGTGGTAATGAATGGAGATTTGAATATCATCGAAATTCAGGGAACTGCGGAAGAAGGAAGTTTCAGTCGGAGTCAGTTAAATCAAATTTTGGATGTGGCAGAAACCGGGATTCAGGAATTGTTGGAGGCTCAGCGGCAAGCTTTAGTGGAGTAGGACTTACGCATGGGAGTCAAGAAACCGGGTTTTTACGATAAAACTTCGTTTCAGTCAGTAGATTTCGTAAAAAAAACCGGGTTTCTTTGGTGCAAGTGCGACATTAAGCCCTTTTAGGGACACGTCAATGCCCATTGATTGGTGTCAACTTAATCTGAAATATCACTTAACCCCAAATACCGCCAGGGGTTTAAACCTCTGGCGGTATTTGGGGTTTGACGTTAAGTTGACACAAATTGGCCTGGCGCCGTGTCCTATATATAATAATTGCGGTGCAACCGGAAACGATATCAAGCGATCGTGTGGTGGCGGACTCGGCATCAAAAATAGTGAAAATGGCGATCGCACTCGGAACTTGCTTGCTTGCGGGCGATCGACTTTTCCCGAAAAATCATTGATATCCAACCAATCACTAATCACTAATCACTAATCACTAATCACTAATCACCAATCACCAAGGACTCCCAATCATCACAAAAGCCGACCAATAATAAGGATGCGACAAATTTAAATCCGCAAACCCTTGCAGCGAAGCCGGCAACTCCACCCCCTCACCCCGACTCAAACCCCGCAATCGGCCACCCTCCAAACGCACATCTCCCCGCAACATCGCAATTTGCGCTTGTCGCAGCGCCGCCCCCTTAATTCGCGCTGTCTTTAACTGCTGGTAAAACTCACTCATCAATCCCAAAGTACCTTCATCACTCACGTACCACAAACTTCCCAAAGCCGTTTGCACCCCCGCTTGCAGCGCCAAACCCCCAAAACCCAACTCCGCCTGTGCATCTCCCACCGCAGTCCGACAAGCACTTAAAACTAACATATTCACCTGCGGATCATTCAATCTCAAATCCCGCAATTCATCCAGTCGCAGCCGACTATTCCACAACTGAATAAAAGAATTATTTGGTGCTCCAGGTCGAAATTCGCCGTGAGTAGCTAAGTGAATAACCCCAAAAGGTCGGCTTTGATGTTGTCGCTTTAAATTCTCCAAAGTGAAACCCTCATTTAGAAAAGTAACTCCTGGCCACTCTCGGGAAATAGCCGCTATTTCAGCAGGAACTGCAGGCAAAGGATTCAACTCTGAAAATTCTGAGGCACCCATTGCTAAAACTTGAGAATTTCTGAGATCGACGTAGCGAGTATCTGTTAAATTCATGCTGGGCATGAGGCTGAGACTGTACTTTTCCACCAAAAATTGCTGTCCGTCATGCAAAGCAGCAAAGGGCATACCTCTCAAACCTCGATCGACAACAAAGGAAATAGTATCGGTTTCGCACTTTTTCAAACTGCCCTCTAAAGGCGCAATCATCCACTTATAAAGCTGTTGGGAAGAGGGTAGATAACTCGTAGTAGTTCGCACTCCCGGTTTGGTAATCTCATCCCTGAACTGAGTTACAACTTTCAGCAGTTCTGCCCGGTTCGCAGCCGACACACTTTTGTGAACCACTTCACCGCAAGAATTTATTAGCATTAAATTTAATTCTTCGGGCTGCGAGAACAGATAAATTAAGCTGGGTTTTGTGCCGGTTTGTGCGCCCACCGATGCTAATTTTTTTTTGATTTCCTCTGGGGATACCAACTCGTCGCTGATGTTGATGCCGAAATATTCCCGAAATTCTTGGCTGAAAGATTTGTCCAGCAGAGACAAAGCGGCTGATATATTGCCGATTTCCAAATTCCTGCCGATATCGCCGCGAAATGCTGCTGACTGAATAACTGAATCTCTGATATTTGAATTGATGAAATTTCTCAGCCCTCTGGGAGATTGCATTCTTTCGGGCGGCATCCTGTCCCCAGGTTTTCCTATATCTCGTGATATTCTGTTTTGGTTCTGCCGCTGTTCGCGGCTAAAGGGTTGGTTGGAATCCGGAAAAAGCAATCGCCCTCGATCTAATGGAAATCTACCGCTTGGCGATGGTGGCTGTTGATTTGTACCGGGTTGATTTGTACCGGGTTGATTTGTACCGGGTTGATTTATACCCGGTTGATTTGTACCGGGTTGATTTGTACCCGGTTGATTTGTACCCGGTTGATTTGTACCCGGTTGATTTGTACCCGGTTGATTTGTACCCGGTTGATTTGTAGTGACGATCGCACTATTGCCTTGAGTGTAAGAATTTATGAAAGATCGGCCCTGAGTAATCGTACCCACAGCATTGCTGGCGATCGCCCCAGCAGTACCGTTAGTCGTCGCATCTCCCACCGCAAAAGGGGTCGGCGGATTGAGATCGCCGCCGCCGTGGCGGATCGTAACTGTACCGGGTTGAGTGTCGCCAAGAGTCGAGATGCTAACAGGAGTGCCGTTTTGGTCAAAAGTACCCGTCACTCGAACTAAACCCGGAGTTGCGATCTCAACATTACCGCCCGGAGCATTGATCGATGCAACACTGATATTATTTTGAGCGTTAAGATTTACTGTAGAAGTGCGATCGACCCTAACAACAGGATTAACATTTATTCGCCCAATTGCAATTTCGTTTCCGGCTAAAATTCCGACACTTTCGGCAGCACTTATATTACCAGTGCTGACTGTTCCCCTGCTGCTAGTGACATCAACTGCAACTCCCCGCAAATCCCGTGAAGTCACATCGAGGGGCGCTCTTAAATTGACATTTCCTGTTGTGCCGTCGCTATTACCAATATTAATACTTCCCGCATTGCTGTTTACATTAACTCCAACTCCCCGCAAATCTCCTGAATTCACATCGAGCGGAGCTGTTAAGTTGACAGTATTTTCTGTTGCTGTAGCAGTTTCAATATTAATAATTCCCGAATTGCTATTTACATTAACTCTTGCCCCCAGCAAATCCCCTGCATTTACATTTCCCGAACCTATTATATTAATATTCCCAAGAGATGTAGTATTACCGATCGCAATATTTCCGCGATCGCTATTGAGATCGACTGATACCCCCAGCAAACTCCCTGCATTTAAGTTGCTGGTTGCTCTCAAAGCAATCGTAGCCGCCGGAGCATTGATGGAATCAATGGTAATATTAGTTAGGGCGTCCAGATTGACTGTAGGGATAATGGGATTAACTGGGTTTGTGGCAACAGGATTAACAGTTATTACCCCTGTATTGATTTGCTGTCCTGCTAGAATTCTGACATCTCCCGAAGTAGCGATCGCCCCCGTATTAACACTCCCATTGCTGCTGCTAGCATTGACAGCCGCAGCGGTGAGATTGCCAACGGTTAAGTCTCTAAAAGCTGTCAAATTGATATTCTCGGTTGCTGTAATATTGACAGGTGTAGTATTAGGCACAATGGTATTGGCATCAGTCAAAACTCCCAATTCACCGGAGTTACTGGTAATATCAACATTAGATCCCTGCAAAGTCCCAAAATTAACATTGCCAAAAGCTCTGAGTACGATCGCCCCGGAAGTCCCAGTATCGATCGACCCTGTTACTATATTGCCTCGAACAGTATTCAGACTAATACTGCCGTTGATATCAGCACGAGTAATGTCATTTGTCAATATAATATTGTCATTAGCTTGAATATCAATTGTCGAACTAGACGTTAATCTGCCCCCAACTAGCACTCCTGCTTCCCTGCTTTCGAGATTTATTTGACCGCCATTAATATCTCTAGTTGTGATACTTGCTGGCGCTGACAAAATTACCGGCCCGCCAGCCGAAATATTTTCAACAGAAATCAAATTGCTTGATAAAAGGGGACTTGTAAATATTGAATCTTCACCTAAACTGTTACTAACGGGATTTAGCAGATTTGCTACTCCTGCCCGCAGAATTAACGCCGGACTGGTGGTTAAAATAGCAATATCTGGATCGCCACTCACATTTTCCCTACCCAATGCAATATCGGGGCCGGTAATTGTAATATCCTCCGCAATAATGCTCCCCTGCGCCTCTACTTTCAGCGAAACACCAGTATAATCTCCAAAGAAAACATCTCCTTCCGAACTGATAATCGGGTCAAATAAACTGACGAAGTTTCCCGGCATTCCCGACAAATTGCGAATCGAAAAATTGCCACCAGAAACAAAGTGAGAATCCCCCGAAATAACGCCGTTGCTAACCAAACTCAAATTGCCGCCGCTTTGGAATTGCGGGGGAAGAGATAAGCCGCCGATCGCATTTTGAGTGAGAATATCAATAGTGCGAGATCCCTGAATGTATAAATTCCCCCCAGCCTGCGCCAAAAAAGGATTCTGGGCGCTGTCCCTGACCCGCACCGCATCCCCACCCAGCAAACTCAAATCCCCCGTAGTTTGCAGCCTAGTGCCCGCTAACGTGAGATTTTCCGCAGCCCATAAATTCGCACTTCCCGCATTCAACTGCGGCAGCCCAGACACATTAGCAGCAATCGCCACATCCCCAGAATTCACCTGCAAACCAGAACCCACAAGCCGCACAGAACCGTCATCCGCAACCGCAACACCCGCCGCCTGATTTTGCCCAGTACCTGTCAGCAACTGCGGCAAAGAAACAGGATTCAAAGTCTGTGGAGAAATACCAAAATTTCCGCCCGTTGCTATTTCCAAACTCAACAAATGCCCCGGTTGACTAATGCGGAGTACCTGATCTCCCCCAACAGCAGCAACAGTAATTTTCCCGCCCGCCGCCGACAACTGTCCGGTACTAACAACCGTACCGCCAAGCAAAGCCAAATTTTGCCCAGGAGTCACCGATAAATTGCCAGCATTAACAATACTTCCCGGTACACCCGGACTAAAATAAAAAGCATTTGGCGTACCAACCAAGGCGCTAAAATTATTTGTACCCGCAGCATTAAACCAATTTGAACCAAAACCGACACCATTAGCAGTAGTTGCAGTAAAAGCCGCCGGCACATTCAAACTCGCGTTCGGGCCAAACACAATCCCCGCAGGATTTATTAGAAAAAGATTAGAATTGCCGCCCGTCACAGTAATTAAACCGTTAATTAGCGAAGCGTCCCCGCCAGCAATTCGAGCTAATATATTCTGAATAGCCGAATTAGTCAGAAAATTAGCAATTTGACCTTGATTCAAGCCAAACTGCCCAAAACTGTGAAAAAGATTCGCGCCGTCTCCCGACAAACTGCCACCGTTGATATCGTAGCGGTTGCCGCTGGGGGTGACAACAGTACCCGTACCGTCAGCAGCAGGCACTATCGGCTGTGCTTGCGCGAAAGTATTAAAAATTAACAAAGAAAACGGACAAATAAATAGCCCGACCTTTTTAATCTTTAAGTTGGCATTTTTCATAGCAGCAAGTAAAACTATCCTAATTGCCTTAATTATCGCACTTGCAAACAACTTACCTCTAAATGACAAATTAATTCGCTCATGACAACTCCCAAAATCAAAAGCCTCTACACAGACGGCGCTTGTTCCGGCAACCCAGGCCCAGGTGGCTGGGGTGCAGTAGTTTGCTTCGCCGACGGCAATTGTCACGAGCTCGGGGGTGGAGACCCCCAAACTACTAACAACCGCATGGAAATGCAGGCCGCAGTCGCTGCGCTGGAATTTTTTGCCAGTTCCGGTCAAACCGAACCAGTCACCGTTTACACCGACAGCGAATACGTTAAAAACGGCATCACTAAATGGATTCAAGGCTGGAAAAATAAAGGCTGGAAAACCTCAACGGGCAAAGATGTTGTCAACCAAGACCTCTGGCATCTGCTGGACAAGCTGAATTCCCGGCAAATCAAGTGGGAACACGTCCGCGGCCACTCCGGGGACTTCTACAACGACAGATGCGATGAAATCGCCCGCAGCTTCTCGCACAATCTCACTCCTCAACTGCAACAGCAGAAACCACCTGCAGGTGAGACTCAGGCTGTTTCTGCTGTCAGCGCGGTCAAACCGCATCTAGGTTCGGAAAACACAATTGTTTCGGAAGAAACGGACGCAACTGGTAACAAAACGATAGAATCCTATGTCATAACTTCTGACCTTCCGATCTCCAACTCTACCATGATGGATTCAACTGCCGATACCCTGGAGAACTTGCCCCGCGAGGTGAGGGTTCAAGACCTCCGCAATCTGATCGAAACGTTGCACATCGCCGACGAGGTTGCTACGAAAGGCTACTTGATTACCAGTTCTGAACTGGCTGATTTGATGGATGTAAATGCCAGCGCTGTCACCAGTCGTGGAGACAACTGGGTTTGGCGAAATTGGGTAGTGTCGCGGGTGCGGCGCGAAGGCAACCAAATTCTCTGGCAATTAGAGAGAATCGACCACGTTAGTACAACTGATTAGTGGTTAGTCATGAGTTATTAGTTGATTGATAACTGATGACTAATGACTGTCTCAAATCAAGATTTGGCAAAATTCCGTAGGGACACAACATTAGTTGTGTCCTTTTAGTCATCAGTTGAGTAAACAGATTACTTAACATCAGTCCCAGTTAAAACAAAGAATCCAACTGTCTGTAAGCCCGTACTCTAAACCCTCATAAAATCAGTGATTTCCCATCGAAAATCTCAAATCGAAAATCTAAAATAGCATGAGTATCAGCTTGCGAACAGTCACTGCTACCAGGTATGTCACTCCCTTGCGCGAGGGCGGGTCGCTACCCGCGATCGTCGAAGCAGATGATGATGGTATGTATGTGCTCAAATTTCGCGGTGCGGGCCAGGGAGCCAAATCTCTGATCGCCGAGCTAGTGGCGGGAGAGATTGCTCGCGCCTCCGGGCTCCCAATCCCCGAACTCGTCTTTGTTGAAGTTGATCCCGAACTGGCTCGCACTGAGCCTGACCCGGAAATTCAAGATTTGATCCGAGCAAGTGCTGGCCTCAACCTCGCCCTCGACTATCTTCCGGGCTCCATCACCTTTGACCCAATAGCGGGGAAGTCCGAGGCGGATTTGGCCTCAGAAATCGTCTGGTTCGATGCTTTTGTGACCAACATCGATCGCACGCCGCGCAATGCAAATATGCTGGTATGGCACCGCCGGCTTTGGTTGATCGATCACGGTGCAGCCCTCTACTTCCACCACACCTGGAAAGATTATCTCTCGCGCAGCCGCGATCGTTTTCCGCCTATCAAAGACCACGTTTTGCTGCGTTTTGCCAGTACGTTGGAAGCGGCAAATTCAAAGATGACTCAAACGCTAACGCCAGACATCATTCGCAACATTGTTAAACTAATTCCTGATACTTGGCTGGTAGGAGATTCTCCTTTCAGCGATAGCAACCAACATCGGAATGCTTATATCGAGTACCTGCTAAATCGGCTAGAATCACCACATATTTTTTTGGAGGAAGCGATTAGTGCCCGATCGATTTCTTTATGATTATGCCATTATCCGCGTCGTTCCCAAAGTTGAGCGCGAGGAGTTTATCAACGTGGGGGCGATCGTTTCCTGCGGTACGAAAAAATTCCTCGAAGCCCGTATCGAAATTGATGAACAACGCTTGATGGCGATCGACTCAACGTTGGATCTGGAAATGATTCGCAATCACCTAGCAGTCATTCCCATCATTTGTGCAGGCGGCAAGGAATCTGGCGCGATCGGTCAACTTCCCCACAGAGAGCGCTTTCACTGGCTCGTAGCACCCCGCAGCACGATCGTTCAGACATCGCGGGTACACACTGGTTTTTGCCAGAATCTACCGGGTGCGATCGAACACTTGCTCGATACAATGGTGCGATCTCCTTGCCGAAAACCCTCTGTAAAGGCTCGGTTGCTAGCGGCGGGAATTGACGCTCACGAGATGCGATCGCACTCTAGTTAGCGTCAGCTTGTGGGTTATATCTGATAAGTAGTTAGACAGAATTAATTACACAAATACATAGTAGAATGATATTCCAGGCAAAATTATGAGTTAATTAGAA
>NZ_JAUBQQ010000166.1:0-1288 GCF_036701335.1 Microcoleus sp. Pol12B5
TACTGTCAAATTTACCAAAACATATTTCCAGAAGTTAGGAGCTTTGAAGCTTTTAAGTACTTACATATCGGTATGATATCGGACATAAAACGCAAAACACTACCATCAATAGCGAAAGTTATAGGGCTAGATAATCATCAAGCATTACACCATTTTTTAACAAAATCACCTTGGGATGTAAAAGAATTAAGTCAGCAACGATTAGAATTAATATTATATGTACTTCAAGGGCGCCCAATAATACTAATAATTGATGATACAGGAGATAAAAAAAAGGGGGATGCGACTGATTATGTAAAACGGCAGTACATTGGAAATTTAGGTAAAACAGATAATGGTATAGTTGCAGTTACAGCGTATGGTGTTTTATCTGGTCTGACTTTTCCTCTATCTCTATTATTTGAAGTTTATAAACCGAGAGAAAGACTGCAACCAGGAGATGAATATCTAACTAAACCTGAAATCGCCGCAAAAATGATCAAACAATTGGGTGCGATGGGATTTAAATTTAATCTTGTCCTAGCAGATAGTTTATACGGAGAGAGTAGTAAAAATTTTATTCAAATACTAGAAGAATTGAATCTAAATTTTATTGTGGCAATTCGCTCTAACCACAAAGCATGGGGAGTTACAGACGCGAAAGTCAAATATTCAAAGTGGCAAAAATTCAAACGTGTCTTCTCAGATTTAAGCTCGGAAGACAGATATATAAGAGAGATTATTTGTGGTGATAATCCGGAAATTAAATATTGGCAAATCACAACTGATAAAGAGGAGCTGCCCAAAAACACTACTTGGTATGTAATGAGTAAATTTCCCAACATTACACCCAGAGAAGTAGGTAATTTTTATGGTTTAAGAACTTGGGTAGAATATGGTTTGAAGCAAAGTAAAAACGAATTAGGATGGGCAGATTTTCGATTAACTAATTATTCACAAATAGAAAAATGGTGGGAAATTATTTTTAGCGCTTATTTGATGGTTAGTCTCCACTCTGAACAACTGCTAAAATTACCACCACAATCTGAATCTAATTTTTCATCACATCCAGGATGGGATCGAGGAAATGGGTGGAAGAATATTCTTAACAACCTCCGTTTAATACTTCAACCATTTGTACTATTTAACTTTATTAAACCTTGGCTACAAGTTTTTACTGTTCCTAAGTTATCCGAGGGCTTTTTTAAACTTCAAATGCTTGTCAATAATTTAACTCGTTCAATTTTTCAAAACCTCAATATCCCTTATTTGCACTTTTCTTCTGCCTAGAGTGACAAAAGAGGGTTAA
>NZ_JAUBQQ010000121.1:0-6399 GCF_036701335.1 Microcoleus sp. Pol12B5
ATTTGGGCAAACGACTGGGGCGTAAATCTCCGGTTGCTTGGGCGTTTACGATCGTCAAAAACCTGAGCACTGGTAAACCCTGCACTTACTGGGAAGAGTTTAAGTCAGGTATTCCTCTGGGCACGTCTGACCAACGGGAATGGGAAATTGCGCCCGGTGTGGCGTGTTCGATCGCTATTCAATGTCTACAGCAAGATTACCTCTCGCGCCCCGGCACAACGCCACAGGAAGCCGCACGGAAAGCGGCACAGACGATCGCCCGCCCGAATGAAATGGCGGCAGTGTGGGAGTCAATTAAATCGCAGGTGATGTTTCGGCGATCGGAATGGGAGCGGCAGTCGGAGCTTGGGGTGCAGTCGCCAGTTTTAGATTCTTGGATGGTACCCAAAGCGGCGGTGTCGGTTGAGGAAGTGGCGATCGCGCTGCAAGATATCCAACCGGCTCTACCCGTGGCGTTGTTGCCAAATCAAGAATTGTTGACCGTGCCGATCGTAGAAGTTAAAAGCGCGATCGGTGACGAGAACACAGAAACTACTTTGGTGAAAGCTTTATCCGATGTTACCGTAACCGATTACGGTAGCAAAGCAGCGCCTGACGGCGAAGAAATCGCAGCAGCAGCTAAAGCTAAAATCAGCGCTGTGTTGAGCAAGTTTGCGCGACCTACTAAGCGTGTGGCGACTTTGGTAGCGAACATGGCAGAAGTTAAGGACGCCGGACACACAACGCCCGTAGCAAAACCTTTGAGTTCTAGCGGTGGGTTGGCGGATTACCTGTGTCGGATTGAGGTGTCAGAAGATGAAATTTGGTAGGCGTGGTTGCAGAAAATTTTGAAAAAGTTGCTCTCGGTAGTCGCCTCGGTTTTCTTAAAAGTTGAAAATATCAGTGGTTTCCAGAAGATTACGATCAAGTAACTTAGGCTGCTACCGCATTAAAAAAGCGCTAGCAGAACACGGCTGTTAGCGCTTTTAGATTTTAGCTTTGGGTATTTAGTGAGATGAAACCTTCCCCAGTATCTTCACACTGATTAGAGTTTACCACGAACGCCCATCTATCCTACCGCCGCCACGCCTAGACTTAGTTTTCACCTAAAACCCAGTTTTCTAATCTACATTTCCGGCAAGTAGGCGGATGCTTGCGGACTAACCATTTTACTTGTCCACAGAAAGAACATTCACCTTTTCTATCACCTCTCTTTTGCTCAAGGTATTTTCTGTGTTCTTTGTTCCAATCCGATCGAACTTTGCGCCCCCGCTCTGATGCGTTGTACTTTTTTTGTGGTTCTGGTGTTGGTGACATACTGGTATAATTTTAGTGGTTGTTTCCGTGACAAGTTACAACTAGAAGCCCCTTTGTGCTAAGGGGCTTCTTTGTTGGGCGTTTGGGGCCGTGTTGCGATACCGCCCGGATTATTGTCTACTTTAATAAGCTTTGTTGAGTGTAAACAACGTCTTTAGCTTGGCGTACCATTCCATCAAGTAGCCCGGTGTCAAAGGAGGTAAAACTACTAGGCACTTCGATTTGCTGCCAGCCTAGCGCGACCGCTAAATCGGCTTCAGTGTACCTAGTACCTCTCAGCTTCCGTTTGCCCTTTTCGACATACTCTAATTGCAAGCACATCTTGCTAGTCATGTCGCCTTGGTATCGCTTAGCAGAAACGATGTCGGCTGATATTACTGTGACGTGGCGACAGACAGGGACGCCCATTCCGTTAATCAAGACTAGCGTAACTTTCTGAGCTTCAAGTTTTTTGACATCAAAATCAGGTTGAGCTTGTGTAGGTGCTATGACTACTGCTTCGCGTTTTTTCGCTTCAATTTGTTCGTCAATTTCCTTCATTATTGCGAGATGAACTTGAGCCTCTGTCCTCTTGACTGCAAGCTTAGCTTCGAGTGCATCGGCTTCTTGCTGACTAGCCATGTACTGAGCATAGGCTTGCTGGCGATCAACCTCAAGCACGTCTGCATCTGACGGGTCTATGTGACTCGGTTGCGGTTGCGACGTGGTTTCTGCGACTACCTCTACTGATTCAGGTTCAGGATCGCTAACGACTTCCGGCTCGCAGTCGTCTGCATTTTCTTGAAGACGAATGAGGTTTGTTCCATCAAAAGCTGAACCGTAAATAAACTCGTTGATGAGAGAGCGTTCACAGTCTTGTAGGCAGTGGCTACCGCGATTAAACTCGCTCAGGTCGAACTCGGCATGGCAGCTTGTTTCGCCATTGCAGGTGACGGTAAAGTGTGCGTACTCTGGGTTTTGCTCTCTCCAAGCCGCGATAGCTTGAGTAACTAGCTCGCGGCTGTGTGTTCTGCTAGTTTCGATAAACCGAGAGCGGCTGTCGCCGTAGTGTCCAATCAGCTTGTCCACTTGGTCGGTTGTGGGGCCATCTGTCCAAGATGTGTCAACTGATGAACCCATACTGAATCGGCTGATTGTTACGCTGAACTTGGTGGCTGGGAATTCTTTCTTGAGGATTGCTCTGATTTCTTTGGCTACGTCTTTGATGTCCATGTTTTTCTTTTTCTTGTTTCCGTGACTCTTTTAATATAATACACGGTGCGGAAATTTGTCAATAGCTTTTGAAAAGTATTTTTAGATTAAGGTGTATTGTGTTTTATAAAAATCGGCACAAAAAATCAGCCCGTTTTTGGCGGGCTGATGACTGATAACTGATAACTAAACTATGTAGGCCCCATTCTTAGTCTTGATCACCCCGTCGGCAATTTTCACCTCATCCGACGCCCGCTGCACTATCAAGGATTCCAGCCGATCACGCAATTGTTCCGGCGCGTCCGTCGCTTCAAGGTAGGTAAGCAACTCTGCCGCCAACGGTGACTGGGCTAGGAGGCGATCAGTTTCGCCGCGAGCCATTGGATACCCCCGCACCCACTGTTCAATTTGTTTTTTAGCGGCTTCTACGCTTCCCATGACCGCAACAAAATATGCAAAGTCACCTGCCTGGAAGCTGATTATCTGCTTTTCGCGCTTAAGCCTTTTAGGCAATTCCGGGCGGCGCGCACCCTCACGATACCCGCCCCGCCCGACTCCTGTGGATTTTGTCATTTATTTTCCCGAACCTCTTGATATAACCCTTTGATTATAGGATACTAATATTCACAGGGCAAGAAGGGGCGACGCAAATGAATAAATCATTAAACAACATAAAAGAAGAATTTACAATTTTTTTTGATCAAAGAATCGAAGAATTTAAAACAAGTGGTAAATTAACCACAAACTTTGATCGGGAAAAAGTAATTAACGCAAACTGGATTATTCTTTCCGACACTAAATTGTCTCCAAACTGGAGAGCTTGCAAAATTTCTGAAAACTTACGCAACACTGAATATCGAAAAGTTCTTGAATCGTGGGCTAAAAAGATAGGCTATCAAAAGAAAGAGCCATCTAATGATGAATGGTATTATGGTGCGTCCGATGAAGAGTCATTTTAAGTGACAAAATTGACCCTAAGAACGCTGAAACGCCCTTCGGGGCGTCTGCCAGGTGGTTGTAACCCTGGTACTGAAGATGGCAAACTATGAATTTTATCAAAATTGAGCTTATGACTGAAAAAGAATACATCCTTGATGAAGTGCAAAAGATTTTAAACAACATCCACAGCATAAACGTGGTAGACAGGCCTGACGGCCTTAGCGACCCCTCAAGAGGTAGAGGGTCTATATTATTTTATTCCGATTTTTGGCCACCAATGAATTCCGGCGATCAATACCAATACTTTGCAGTCCGAGCTTGCAGCCTCGGCACTGCTTGTGGACAAAGAGACAGGGAAAGTATTAAATACATTTATGGAAGTGGGGCGGGCTATCCAATACTTAAACAATTTCCCAATCATTATCAACAAACTCTTGAATGGGAGCCAAAAGCTAAAGTCTGGGAAGCCTTGGGAGAAGTGCTGAAAATTAATTAATCAATTTTAAGGCTTCTACAGATGAAAGCAACAATAAGCATCAAATCTCGCAAAGGAAACAATAAAGCAAATGCTTAATGACTAATAAAATCAAATTACGTACAAAAAAGCAGCTATCTGATGTGAGTCGGTAGCTGCTTTGTATTTGATAATTTATCCACACTCAAATTATACTTTACATTTGCATAGAAATTTTAACTACTTACTAATGTCTAAAGATGTTCCATCCGTAAAAACAATTTTGCGTATACCTAAACCAGGTTCTTTTTCTACAAAACTTACTATTTTATCTAAAAAAGATAAATCTATTTGATAGACTTCAGAGGCGGGGAAACATTCATACATTACATTTGTTGCCTTAATAAAAATCAAAGCAAAATAATAAGGTTGAGTAATTGTTAACGAATAGCGAAAATCAGCAACTAAACCGTATTCCCACCGCAACAACCGAAATCCTGATAAATTCATTTTTCTCATTCTCCCCAAATTTCCTGAATGTCTTCCGCCTCATCCAAGCACAAATGCCTCGGATTCTCTAGTTCTGAAAGCTCGCCCGGTTCGTCGTTGAATGACTCGTAGTAGCTCAAGTCAATTACGAAGCCACGAGCCAACGCCATTTTTGAGCCGTTGAAATGCCACTTGGCATCTCGCCAGATGGCAAAGTATGCGGTGCCACAAGTCGGGCAATTCCAGCGCGTGCCGATGTTTGGGGGGTCTGTGTGGACGCGACGGAATTCGATCGGCTTGCCCCGCAAATCGGATAACCTGACTATGTTGTCGCAGCAGGTCGATCGGCAAAGGTTTCGGCTCATAAATTATTGCGAGGTTGTTTTTGAATGTCAAGCATTTGACAAATTTGCAAATCGGTTATATTCCAATAGCTATTTCTGCCGAAACTAATATTGTTTACAATTTTCTTGCCTTTCAACACCGACAAGGTACTTGAAACTGTTTGATGCGTACTAAAACAATACCTAGCAATTTCGGTATTTGTTGGCATTTCCCCAAGATGGTGAATGGCATCTACTATTTTGCGCTGCAAAGAAGAAAGGTTTCGCATTCTCTCCTTTGCAGCTAAATATTCGCCAATACTAAATTCTTTTGCCATCACTCAATACTCCTACTTTCCAGCCGCCCCAAGTAATCCCGAAAAAGCATCAAATCGAAATTAGACTCAACCGTGCCTATTTGAGCGTGCCCCGTGGTTTGGTAGCTCAGCATTTTTTGGAATTCGCGATCAACACCCAATTGCTTGAATTCTTGCTCTATCTCGGCCAGCAACTCAGTTTTTTTGTTGTTCCTGTTCTAGAGTGTGATCAGGAATAGCAAAATCTTTGACCGTGTATTCAGATGGCTCAGAGTTTAAGTTGGACATAGATTGTTTATTTCCTCATTAAATTTAAAAGCGGATTCAGAATCATCAAGCACACAGTCGCTACTCTCAAGTAGTTTGAAACAATCGGACGCAACAGCGATGGGGTTCGGGAGTCTCCGTTTAGATTCCAAAACCTATCTTGATGAATCAGTTTATGCGCTTCCGGCGACAGCGGGACGCAATCTCTAACAACCCATTCATTCCGTAAATTTTTATAATGGAGATGGTGCGCGTGTGTTGCTCTTTTCCAAGGATGTAATGCACATCGTTTGCCTGTTAACGCAAGTACGTTGTTGCTCTTTTTGCGCCAGTTTACCGACTGGATGTAGAGAATATATTCTGCGCTCCTAGTCATTGTTTTATTCTCCCTTAATTAGTCGATCAAGCAGTTCTCTAGCTTCGGTATAAACGTGGTGATTTCTGCCCCCTGGACGCGCACCCCACAACAAGAAAATTGTCTTTTCTTTACCTAAATTTTGAGCAATTATCATTTTTGCTAATTGCACTCTCTGATCGTGTTCAGTTACGGAAAATTCAGACGAAAACACGGGTGGGGAAGCTTCCGCTAGTATATCAGGCAAAAAAGCTTCCAAGTCTACAATCCCCATTCCATCTGAGTTTCCGGGATTTTCTATCTTGGAGGCCGGAATGTTCCAGGGTGTTCCGAGGCCTAACTCGGAATTATCGGCGGAAAAGTCAGATGACACATTTGGAAACTCATCTATTGACGTATTTTGATGGCGCCGCTGGTAGTGTCTAATGTCAGCTTGCAGGCAAATGGTTGGCGGCTCTAATGTCACAAACAATATTGGTCGCTCATGTTTCATGGAAACGGGCTTAAGTTGTTCAAACTCGCTTAGTAATTGAGTTCGGGTCTCTTTGTTGGGAACCATAAAATGATCGTTAATCATGTTTGTCAGTACGCCGTAACTTTCGTTTACCCCTTCGTCGTTTGTGTAATAGTTGCCCAGTCCAAGTAGATTGAAATTTTGACGGCTGTTTTTATCAGCCTTCATTCCGATCGCTTCAAGATTAAATGATTGTAAATCTGCCCAAAGGCAAACGTTAAAATCTCTACCATTGAGAACAATATCTACCATTT
>NZ_JAUBQQ010000018.1:0-38122 GCF_036701335.1 Microcoleus sp. Pol12B5
ATTCTAATTAACTCATAATTTTGCCTGGAATATCATTCTACTATGTATTTGTGTAATTAATTCTGTCTAACTACTTAGCGGCTGCAAACCGAGCAAGGGCTGTTTTGATTGCACCTAAAATCCTCCTCGATTTGAGTAGAGTTTTGCTGTGCTGAACTATTGCAAGACTCAGAAACCTGGTTGTTTATACACAAACATTTTTACAGCCCTTTGTTATGCTATGAAAAATGGTATAAAAACCAGGTTTATTGGTATGTGTCCGTAAGTCTTGTGTTTACAAAATTTATTTGTCAGTGTCATCGGGTGCGATCGATGCCTCTACCTCTTGGGAAGAACGGCTTAACATAGAGTCGTGCAGGTGTTCGTTGTGCTGCCTTTCTTGAGCCATTAATTCTCTGGCTTTTTCTTCAGCAATTCCCTCCCCATGTGTTTCTAGCTCGTGGGAGGAACGGTTGAGCATAGAGTCGTGCAAGTGTTCGCTATGCTGCCTTTCTCGTGCAATTAGTTGTCTAGCTTTTTCTTCGGCGTTCATGATAGTCTCTCCAAGTGTTTATGAGAACTGGTTCTTATATTAAAATGCCACAATTCGAGGGTAAATGTAGCAAGATTAACATAAATTTTTACAAAAAAATGTAGAAAAAAAATGTAGAAAAAAAATTGAGTTTGCTGGCGGTGGGTATTGGGATCGGTCGTTGCTGAGCTAATTATTGCCAGACGCCGGAAAATATATTCTTGACTGCGATCGCAATTCGATTTAAGTCTTCCTTCAGCAGGGGTGGCCAAGAAACCCCTCTGCGGAGTCCAGCTTCAAATTGCTGCAAACCTTCTACTGATAGTAAATGCAGTGCCGAGATTAATTGTCGATCGAGCATTGGAGATTCTTGCAGCCCTTCAAACAATATTTTTAAAGCTAATAAAATCGATGTCACCTGTCCGGGTACGGGCGGTTGACCTTGTTTGAGACGCATCAGGAAGGCGTCGGGATTTTTCTTGGTTTCCAGGGCGGTTCCTTGGTCGATCAGAAAACTGCGGGCTGTTTTGTAATCCATTTGACGTGCGATCGATCTCCTGCAATTAATTAGCTGGCATTATATCACTTTTTGTCGCGCTCAATTTGGTAAGATATTTCCATACAGCCTACACTACAGCTACTGGTGAGGTGCGCCCATAAGCACGCTACAGCTACTGATTAGAGGCGTAGCATTCATCCCACAGTCGCCTTGAGCGAAGTGAAACGGACAGGAAAAAATAGAACAATGGCAAAACACCAAGGAAATAGCAGAAAATCCAAGATTTATCGCTACTTGTGGCTGCTTTTTTTGTGTCTGAGCTTTCTGTTAGTTCCGCTCATCAAAAAAATAGCTGCCGATACGCCATTCCCCCCACCCGCTCCTATTGAAAATAGTGCTACTTTTGGAGCGAGGATTCCAAGGACGATGGGGCTACTTGCTGCTAGCACTCCAACAGACCGCCGCCAAGTGCGTATCCTATTCTACGGTCAATCCATCACTCAGCAAGATTGGTGGCAAGATGTAGTGAAGGATTTGAAACAGCGATTTCCCAATGCAGATTTGATTGTGGAAAATCGGGCAATCGGAGGATTTGCCGCCCCCATTTTAATCCGTCCCAGCGAACACGATTTGTATCCTTTTTATCCAGACTTGCTAATTTTTCACGTCTACGGAGGCGGTGAAGATTACGAAGCCATAATTGCCAATGTCCGCAGCCGCACTGCTAGCGAAATACTCTTGCATTCAGACCACATCGACTGGATGCCGACAGGCAACAGCGACGATCCAAATTCAGTCAGCAGATACGAATGGCACAACACTCATTCTACTAAATGGCTGCCGGAGTTGGCCGATAAATATGGCTGTGAAATCGCCGAAATTCGCGAACCTTGGCGCAGGTATTTGAAAGACAATCGCTTGCAGCCACAACAGCTATTGAGCGACAGCGTTCACCTCAACGATTGGGGAAATTTTCTCCTAGCTGCTCTGATAAAACCGCACCTGCGATACAATCCGAATGCTGCCCAACCGCCGCAGGATTTAGTAAAAACCTACACAGTTGGTAGCGATGTTAAGTGGCAAGATGGCAAGTTGGTTTTAGAATTTGAAGGAAATAGAATAGATGCGATCGCCGATAAAACATTCAACGGCAAGGCAATTTCTGCTAGAATTGCGATCGACGGCAAAAAACCCTCAGAATTTTCTGAACTTTACACCATCACCAGACCTAGCCTTAGCCTTGGCGTCTCTTGGCCGGCAATCATCCAAGTATCCAGCCAAAAACCGCTAATTGTCGAAGATTGGAAAGCCATAATTACTGAGATTAACAGCGACGCTAGCAAGTTTAAATTTGACGTTGTAGGTTCTAAAACAGGTTACGACGGCAGCGGTACAAACGACGAAATGTTTGTCTCAAACTCTGGCCGCGTCGTGATTGAGCCGAGAAACTGGTGGCTGAAAAATTCTTATGAAGAGTCTAAAAAACCGACGCCTAAAGGCTTTGAAATTTCCTGGCAGGTACGACCAATGTTTGTTGATTCATACGTTCCTCCACAAATTACAGATTCAAGCCGCGAGTATTATACAACATTGGCTCAGAATTTGAGCAACTCCAAACATACCCTCGAAATCGTTACCGAAACAGATGGGAAAGTGCCTATTCAGGCAATTCGAGTGTATCGCCCTCCTTTCTCCAATCTCCCATCGGAAGTTGAGAGTTTTAAACCGCAGATATCAGCGGATGAACACGGATGAACGCTGATAAAATTGCATCCGCGTTTATTTGCGTTAATCTGCGGTTTAAAAAATCTTCATGTTGATTTTATAGCAATGGCCTTGGCGGCGTAGGGCGTTGATGATTGTTCAAATCATTAATATTTAAGCATCTTGAGCGAAAGCATCCAGGATACAAGCCCCCGGATTCATTCCGAAAGCAGACTCAGGACCCAGAAATAAAAAACCTGTATCCCAATACGCTTGGGTTAGCGCTTTCAGACGAATTTCATTTCACGCATTTATGAGAGTTCCCGACTTGTGAAAGGAAATCCGATTATTCTTATGTGAACCGTATTGACGTGTATCCAATAAAAAAGCCCCCGAGTTTATCCCTGGGGTCAATGGTTCAATTCTTTAATCTAAAATCTAAAATCTAAAATCTAAAATCGATTGACTCCTGCTATAATCGCCAAGATTATCAATTTCTAGGAATCCCCAGCTCCTGAGACATCAACAGCGATAAACATAAATCCGCCATAAAAATCAACACCCAAGAAGTTACCACCGCCGCCGTGGCAGCTTGGCCTACTCCTTTCCCTCCGCCCACCGTCGTCAATCCCCAACCGCAACCGACAAGGGCAATTATCAACCCAAAAATAAAACTTTTAATCGCCACAGTTACTAAATCCCAAGGCGCCAAAAAAGTCCGCACCGATTCCAAAAATACCGACGGTTCCAAATTATAAAAATTAACCGCTACAAATAGCCCGCCCAAAATCCCCACCGCTACCGCAAAAATTGTTAAAATCGGCAGCATGATGCAGCAAGCTATCACCCTCGGCACTACTAAATAATCAACCGGATTTGTTCTTAACATATACAGGGCGTCTATTTGTTCCGTCACCTGCATTTCTCCTATCTCCGCCGCAAAGGCCGAACCTACTTGTCCCGCCACCACGCCCCCCGTTAAAAGCGGTGCTAATTCCCCACAAAATGCCACAGCAAAAGGACCTCCCACCGCCTCAACAGCGCCAAAGCGAACCAATTCTCGGGCGGATTGAAAGGTAAAAATCATGCCCCCAAAAAAGGCTATTAGCAGCACGGATCGCAAAGAATCCAGGCCTACCGTTACTAAATGTTCCATGATTTTGCGACGGTCAATTTTGCCTTGGACTATGCGTAGCAGCACTTGGCCGCCCAGGAACAAGGTCACAAAAAACCGCTGAAACCACCTGTTATTGAAGGTTTCATCTAAATGTCGATCGTGTTCTTGGTCTTTTTTAACCAATGACTCAGGGCTCGCGATTAATTGCAAACAGGGCGAAGCACTGCCACCTACTGATTTTCGGCAATCCTACAGCAATTATTGCACGATTTGTCAACATATATTTTCAGTCTGCCTGCCGTGCAGTTGGTGGGTTGGGGGCGGTTTAAGATTTATTTATTGGTGACTTAACTTAATCGCCGCGGCCAACCCACCCTAGAATATGACTGACTACTGGGCAAGCAACAACTCGATAAACTTATCCAACTGTTCATTATTCTTTTCGGTTTGCTCTTTGCCAATTCTCAGTAGGTCTGATATTTTCTCTTCCGAGGCATCATCAATCGGCAGCGGTTGTTCATGGCTCAAATCGGGAGTAATTCTCAAATATTGATTCGGTCTTTCAACCGCATCATAAATCTGGATGAGTTGATAATTTACAGTTTCCGCAACTCCCGTCATCATGATATTAATTAAAGGCTCAACCCACTCAACTTGACCCCAATTTTTTACTTCTTCATAGGGAAATTTTTTCTGAGCTTCTCCTGTCCCCAGCGATAAAATTACCATATCTTTTGCTGTCGGGCTTTTGTTGAGGCTATCGTCAGGAATACTAAATTTATTTCTAACTTCAGCATAGGCACAAAGTGCCGGATTGTTGGCGAATACTCCCCCGTCAATTAAAGCGTAGCGTTCGTTAGTCAAAGAGTAAATTTTTGGAACTTCAAAATATGAGGGAGCGGCAGATGTGGCTCTGGCGATATCTCTGAGAAAATAGTCTTCGGCTGGATATTGTTGAGCATCTATTTGATCGAAAAAGTGAGCTTTTCTTCTTTCGATGTCGTAACTGGAAATCAAACAAGGTTTTAGCAGTTGGCTGAGTTTGCAATCTCTAAAGTTTTCCAAAAATAATTTTTCTAAGCGATCACTCGCATATTTCTCATCTATCAAACCATCTAGAGATCTGACTTTTTGCCAAAATGAAGTCTGAAAAACGTCACGGCCACTCTTAATCGAAAGATTAACAGCGTCTTGGGCCGCCCAGCGAGGTCTGCTGGGATTTTCGGCATCTGGACACAAATAGATGCAAGTTAAAATTCCTCCCGCACTCGTGCCGGCGATTAAATCAAAATAGTCAGCTATTCTCGCATCTGGGTTGCCACTTTTTTGTTGCAGCTTTGACTCAACGCTAACTAAAATTTGCGCGGGAATAATTCCTCTAATTCCGCCTCCATCTATGGATAAAATCCGGGTATATTTAGCCATAACTGTTGTCTATTCTGGACGTTTGCTCGTTTCCTAATTTCAAATCCCTAAGCCTCGGAATTCATGCACCGCTCAATCTCTACTCTCAAATCTTCAATCTAAATTTAATTGGCGGGCTGCGATCGTATAGCGAAAAATGTATTCTACAATTTCTACGTAATTGTAGGCAGCGGCTGGCGAGTCTGCCCAGACTGTGATGCCGTGATCGCGAATTAACAAAGCGGGTACAGAGGGCGCACAAATGGCAAAGAATTCGCAAATTTCCTTGGCTATCTTAGGGACTTCCAAATAATTTGTAAAGAGGGGTATCGACACTTGCGGGTTTTCCTCCCACACCCCCAAACCTTTCAGCATTTCGATCGCAGGCAAAGGCACTGCATCTCCTGCTGTTAGCCGAGAAACTAAATTTGCCTCAATGGAGTGGACGTGATAGCAAGCTTTAGCGTCTGGAAAACAATTGTAAACGGCTAAATGAATGCTGGTTTCGGCAGAAGGGCGGCTGTGGGCAACAGGTTGCTCGACAATTGCGCCGTCTGAGTTCATTCTGATAAAATCTTGTTCAGTTAACTGCCCTTTCGCGCGGCCACTAGCAGTAATCCAAAAGCTGCCATCTGGTAAGCGGGCTGAAAGATTACCAGCAGTCCCAACCATCCAACCGCGATCGTAAAAATGTTTGGCTGCTGCAATTAAATCTGATCTTAAATCGCCACTCATTCTTTACAAATCCTCAGTTTTTAATCTACTTTTTGCGTTAATAGGAATTGTGCTGGCCTATCTAAACGTAGGGTAATCCGTACACACCTTATATCAAATTCGGTAGTATCGGACTTATCTGCACGGGGGCGGGTTTATTATATTGTTTATTATGGGCAATTATTGTTGGTGAACCCTCCCCTACAAAATTTAACATCATACAATACCGATGCAAACGGAATTTATATTACCTGAGAAAGGCGATAGTTTCAATTCCATTTTTGGGACAAATTTTCCAAAATGTCAAAAAAATTATCCCATTTAGTATAAGGCTTTTGTTGTTCGTCTAGATACTCGGCAAGCCGATCGCGCGCAAACACCGACGAAGCCTGCAAAGCCATATTAAAATCCGTCAGCGAATCTCCGATTGCCACCTGTTCCTCGGCCGGGTGCTGGCCCATCACCCGCACCTTAGACACCAGTTCCTCATCTCCTTCAAACTCAGAATTGACTTGCAAACGAGGGCCACTAGCGTCCACATCCACAGCGTAAATAACCCTCGCCCGGTGTACCAAATCGCCCATTACCGTCTCTACCATGACCCGAAGACCGCCGGAAACGATCGCAAAATCTACCTTTTTCTCGTCCAAAAAATCCAGCAATTCCAACAATCCCGGCCGCATCAGCCTTCCCCTAGAAAATTCCACAATTTCCCCGTAACGTTCCGAGGGAATAGACTCTAGTAACTGCCGCACTCCCGATCGCAAACTCAGCCTTCTAGCGTATATTTCAGGCATCAGTTGAGACGACAGTTCCGGTGCGAAATGCTTGAGCATTGCCACAAAAGTTTCTTCAACAGTTATCGTGCCGTCAAAGTCGCAGAATACCACCCGTTGCTGATTATTCGGGATTGAAGATTTTTGCTTGTCATCGGTCATTGTCAGTCGCACCTTTGGAGAACGGGAAAAGTTTACACAATTCATCGTACACTGTCGAGCGATCGAGCGCGACTGCCCAAAACTAATAGTGACGCGCTGTTTGTTGGCAATTTCCCGCAGGATTTTATGCAGATTCTTCTAGAGAATCTTCATCTTCCAGGGAATCTTCATCTTCCAGGGAATCTTCATCTTCCAGGGAATCTTCCAGGGAATCTTCCAGGGAATCTTCTACGTCCTGCTTTTGGTTTTTTGTCTTTTGGGGGTTAGACTTAGCCGGCAAACAGATTAAATTATCATCCTCAGTATTAATCAAACCTTTCGATCGCAACTTACCCATCAGTCGCGTCACCGTCACCCGCGTCGAGCCAATTGCACTGCCAATTTGAGCGTGAGTCAAGGCCCAAGGCAGCCGGTAGCCCCGAACCACATCCGGTTCGTCGTCACCTACGTAAGGTTCGCCGAACTCCTCGATCAACAAAGTGAGAAATCCCAACAGTCGGTCGATCGTCCGCCGCTGTCCCAAAGTGCTCAGCCAGAGAAGTTTCCGCTGGTGTTGGTAGCGAAACGCATCCAAAATTTCCCTGCGGAAGTGAGGCCAATTATCCAAGTCATGCCAGTACATCCACACTACGTGAGTTTGATCGGCGTGGGCGTAAGCTTGGAGAGTAAACGGAGACTGAGCAACCAGTTCAAAGGGCTGGCCTGCGCCGACGAAGCCCAAAAAAGCTTCTTCTGTAGTTTTGTCAACGGATTTCGACTTCGTCGCCGCAGCGCTCACTTGAGCGCTGCCTACGAGCCTCACAGAACCCTTCTGGACTAAATACAGCAGTCCGGGTCTTGCGGGAATCCGCTCGTCTTTGCTAAAAGTCCGGCAGCGGTAGTGTTCCTGGGCCCAGTCGATAATTCGCTGCCAAGTGATAAACGGTCGATCGATAGTCTCTAGAGGTGTGGAAGTTGATTGCATAAGTGAGGCTCTGGGATATATTTTATCAGTGAGAAAAACAGCTTCTGCCAGCAGTGCGATACAAAGTGAGACAACCAACCCCCGATCGAGCTTGCACGCTTCTTAACTGTGCTGACTTTTCTTAGTTTTACCGAAAAATTTAATGTAGCAAAAAATACATCAAAATGGTAGATTTCAGCAAAAAATTTGTCGTAAATTATTGTATATTTAGCCCAAAAATCGCTAGAAAGCTGATTAATTCGATGTAGCCCCGCCTGGGGAAGCCGATCAACTATCTCTGACATCAGCAGTTTAACGTACAAGAACAGTGCAAGCGGTAACAGTCAACCGTCGCTGTTACCGTAGGATCAGCCGATATGGATACAGCAAATATCTCGCAGTGCCCGGAAGTTACAGTGAAGTGTTTCTTGCTTTCCAGGTTCCAAAGGGCGATCAGCCAGCAGGGGACACTAGGGGAAATTCCGTTAAATCGGAGTAAAGATAGCGCGCGGGTGCTGTACGTGTCTGCGATCGCCCTGAAATTGGCTAAAACTTGGCAGCAGACACCGCAGACAATCGCGGCCGAGTTGGCCGAAACTCTCGAACCGCTGTGCTACCCAGATTTCGCCGTTAAAGTAGCGCCGGCGGGAATTATTGAGTTGGAGTTGACTGATGCAGGTTTAGCCGTCTGGTTGCAGCGTTTAGCTCAAACGCACCTCCCCCTTCCAGAATCTCCAATATTATCTCCTGTTGTGTCAGCCGATCGACTGTTTCCCATTCAGTACAGCCACGCGCGCTGCTGTTCCCTGCTGCGAATGGCCCACCGCGATCGCATCATTTCGATCGCGCAGCCCGATGTCGCTACAGCGCCGCAAATTTGGTTCCTGGCGAGTCCAAATCCTATCCCTTGGACTGACGAGGGCGATCGACTGCGGTTAGTGCATCCAGCCGAATGCAATTTAATTTCGCAACTCTTAATAGTGCTTGACTATTTATATCCTATTTTTGAGGTAAATAAACGCGAACAACCTGTCAATTATTTCAAATTAGCCAATAGTTTGAGCGAAGCATTTCAGATTTTTTACAGCCAGTGCCGAATTTGGGGAGAAGTTAAAATAGAACAGCCCAAACTCGCCCAATCTCGATTAGGTTTAATATTAGCAACTCAATCTTTGCTGCGATTTATCCTAGAAGAGTTATTGAGCACCCTTGCTCCTTTAGAACTTTAGATTTAATCCTTATTATTTTTAGCAACATTTTTCCTTACTCAGAGGTGGCTTTTCGCAAGTTCCCTTGACTTCTTCCATCGGAAAATTTTTCTATTTTATCTGGATCGCGATGAACCATACAGTAAGCTAATGTCGCATAGAAAATTTCTAAAAAATTAGCTATTTCTTGACAATTTTGCCTCACTGCTTAATAAAGTTAATTTCTTTTATCTAAGTTGGGTCGTCTTATTTTATTTGATTTCTTGAACTAATCTTTCTTTGGGGTTTTTAGACTGAGGATTTTTACCTGACCTCTATGGCTGTGCTCCTTAAAATACTTAATCTTATATTATACAATTAAGCTGCTACGCAGCTTATCTATTGGCTATCTAGTATGCTCGAAAAACAAGAAGAATACAGCTTAGTAGGAACGAATCCTCTCCCTCTTCAGGAAGAAATCCAAGAGGATATAGCCTTACCAGAGACGGTACTTCTGACCAATCGACCTCTAAAACTTTCCAAACCGGAAACTCGGTCAAGCCTCAGAGCCCTAACTTTGGACGGTGTATTTGCTACGCTTTTTTACAGCATCATCGGCGGCGCGTTGCTCAGTAATTTCTTGCTCGATTTGGGGGCTGGTCCAGTCGAAATTGGTATGCTCTCCTCCATTCCTCAATTGGTAAATTTGCTCCAACCGTTCGGAGCTTATATAGCAGACCGAACACAAAGCCGCCACTGGTATTCGTTCTACATTTTCGGAATGTCGCGACTGCTGTGGCTGATTCTCGTGCCAGCCCTGTGGTGGGGAGGCTCATTTCATCTGGCCCGACATCAGCTTGTGCAGTTGACATTGGCAATCATCTGGGTAACTCAAGTCTTAGAATCTTTAGGTCGGGCTTCCTTCTTGAGCTGGTTGGCGGCGTTAGTACCTCAGCAGTTGCGCGGGCGGTATTTTGGCTTTCGCAATAGTGCTGTCAGCTTGACGAATCTCATTGGTGTGCCGTTGCTGGCTCTAGTGGTATCGAACTGGCCCGGTGGGAAGCTCCAAGGTTACAGTGCCATCTTGGTTTTAGGAATTGTACTTGGCCTCATCAGTCTAGGTTGTCAGTTCTTTATGACCGATGTGAACCCAAAGCTTGTACACGTCCATTTAGATACAGGCGAAAAATCATCCACAGGGACAATTTTTAGCTTTCTCAAGGAAGCCAATTTTTTAAAGTTTTTGCTTTACTCTGGTCTATGGAGCTTTGCCGTTAACGTCAGCGCGCCCTTCTTTAATCTTTACTTGCTGGATGACCTAAATATAGATGTCAGCGTGGTAACGCTCTATAGCAGTTTAGGTGCTGGTGCTAACTTGCTGATGCTGGTTTTTTGGGGGAAGCTGGCTGACCGGGTTGGGAATCGCCCGATTATGCTAGTAGTGGGAGTTTTGGTGGCTCTGACCCCTCTACTCTGGCTAGAAGGTGGAACGGCTCCAATTTTCCTATGGGTCTGGTTCCCGCTGTTGCACATAATCGGCGGTGGGACGTGGGCGGCGATCGACCTGTGCAGTGGTAATCTGATGATGTCGGTGGCACCGCTGTTGAATCAGTCGATATACTTTGCGATCGCGGCCGCGGTTCCTGGTGTCACTGGGGCAATGGGAATCACCGTAGGTGGCTTTCTCGCCACTTTGACCAATCTCGGTGGCTTGCCAGGGGTGTTTGCGCTCTCAGCCGTTTTACGACTCGTGGCTCTCCTGACGTTGGTTTTTGTTCACGAGCACCGTTCTGTGTCTTTAGGTAAGTTTTGGCTGCTCTTGTTGCCAGCTTGGTGGAGAAGAGTGGCGATTGAACCTGGAGACATCAGGTTTCAACCATTAATAGTTGAACAGTTGGACTGTCCACCTGAAAGCTCATGCGATCGCTCTTCAACTCTTGATTGATTGTACGGCACAAGAGTCCGAAAATAATTCCTAAAAGAGTTCATTAACCATTTTTAAAGTGTTAAAATACTCACTCAGATAATCTCAGATGTGACGGTTGTTGGCTCGCGTTTTTTCAGAAATATAAAGTCTGGCTACTCGGATAAGTTTTGAATGGTATCTAATTATTTTTTGGGTGCGTTCAACATTTTTTACGATGCCGATCGAGCTTTGAGGAACGATCGCCAATTCTCCGGCTGGTTGATAGCTTCTGGAACGACGATGCTAAATTTCATCAGTTGACCAGCGACTGTTAATGATTCTTCACATTCTGGCGTTGTAAAATAGCGAGAGTTTTATTCAGCTTTTTGAGGATACATCTCAGGGTCACACTACCAGGTAGAGTCTCACCGGGGCGTCAAATCCATCGATGAATATCCCAATATAATGCCTGCATCTAGTTTAAGGCGTTGTAGGCGAGATTTGATTTTTTTCAGGTTTGGCGATCGGCAGCGTTACTATAAATGTACTGCCGACGCCTTCTTCACTGGTCAAAGTAATTTCGCCACCGTGCAAGTCCACGCATTTTTTAACAATGCTCAGCCCCAGTCCAGTACCGGGAATTCGACCGACATTTTTAGCCCGGTAAAATGAATTAAACAACCGTCCTTGGTCTGCTACAGGTATGCCAATTCCTGAATCCTGTACCGAAAAAATAGCCTCATTTTTAGTAAGTTTTAATTCAAAAATAACTTCGGTATTTGGGGGAGAATACTTAATAGCATTGGACAGCAAATTGCCTAGAATTCGCCGGAGCAAGCTTACCTCCAAACACGCCATAGCGGATTGATAGGGATTGACAAAAATCAGCGTTACCCGATCATTTTCTGGTTTCAACTTCAGGCTGCTATGAAATTCCCCTACCAACTCATTACAAAACTTTGCTAAGTCTAGCGGTAGCAAGCAAAACCCGGCTTGTCCTGACTCAACACGCCCCAGCAGCAAAACATCATCTAATAACAAATCTATGCCTTTTGCCGCTGCTTGAGTTTTGTCTAGAAGTTCTTGTTTTTTCTCATCTGTTAATGTCAACTTGTACTTGGTAAGAAGTTGTGTAGTGCCGATGATGAAATTCAAAGGATTGCGAACATCATGGGCAATCATGTACAGCAAAGATGTTTTCATCTCATTGAGCTCTTGGGCTGTTTGCAGAGTGCGATCGAGTTGGTCGTGAGACAATTTGAGAGTTAAAGACAACTGGCGCGATCGCAGCAAAATCTCCACCCGCGCTTGCAACTCTATCTTCTCGATCGGAGCGATAATCAAATCGTCAATACTTTGCCAAATAAATTGCGTTGCCATCCCTACATCCGAGCGGGATGTAATCAAAAGAAAAGGCAAGCATACCGGGTGTTCTGCCTGTTTTTGGGCGGCAACCCATTGCCAGTGGCGTTTCAGCGAAATACCGTCAATTATCGCCAGGTCAAAAGATTGATTAAATGGTAAAAACTCCTCACTATTTTCTGTTGAGTTTGGCAGCAATACCTCATAGTAAACAGCTAGCCATTCTAATAACAGGCGGCGATTTTCTTTCTGTTCGACAAGCAATAAAATTTGACTCACGCAGATTCTCCTAGCAAGCTGTGAACAATTCCCAGCAAATCTCTAACGATCAAAGGTTTTACCAACATATTCCGAGCCCCGTGGCAGAGGCTTTCGTGCTGAATGGCAGCGCTTTGTTTGGGCGAGAGTATCAGAAAAGGGATTTGGTGATTTCGCAGTTGTTCGCAGCACTCCCAAATCCGGCGATCGAAACCAGAAATATCTACTAAAGCCATCCCGATCCTAGCAGGCTGACTGATAGCTTGTGCAACATCTTCAAAGTTATAAGCCGCGATCATCTGGTATCCTTCTTTATTGAGAAATTGTGCTAATAGTTCCAAGTTTCGCTGATTGCGGTCTACGGCTAAAATTATTGAGTTGCCAGTCATTTATCAGCTTCCTGTGAATACGGGTTATACCATTTTAGATTTTAGATTTTAGATTTTACAATGGCGAGTGACTGATTATATATGGGTTGGGAGGTGGCCTAAAGTTGGCTTCTTTTTTTATCTGGTATTAGCTTACTTTTCGGCGAGGGATTACATCGGTTTTCACTTAAGTGAAGTACAGATGATCTGACACAGGACACGGCCGCGTACCCTGTGTCCCTACTGTATTTCATAGAATTGAAAACTACACTACGATAAAAGTCGAAAAATACACAAATTTACCAATATATTTAAGTTTTCTAGGACTTAGGCTAGTGGTAAGGTGCGCGGTGCGCCCCCTACAGCTAGTGGTGAGGTGCGCGGTGCGCCCCCTACTCATTAGTAGATTCACGACTGCAAAATTAGCTGCACTTGCCCAGAAACAGCAGGACAAACCCCGATTCAATCTTCATCCGCTCCCCCCTCAATCCACACCGGCGCCGAACTCAAAATGCCGCGCAGCCCCCGTATCGGTTTGCTGACTTTGATGCCGTAGCGAGTAATCTCGAGTTCTCGCAGAGTTCTCTCGAAATTGCTGACTCGTTTTTTAATTACTCCGATCGCCTTGCGGATTTCTGTCCTATTATGCAGTTGGCGTTCCAGATAGCGTATAAACAGAAGATTATCCGCCAAATAGCTAATCCCGATCTCGGTCAGCCGAAAATCTCCGCTAATGACTTCTACCTCATTAATCAAGATAACGGTGACTCCCATATTTTTCAGATACTTGCACAAAGCGTGCAAGTTGTTCACCAAATCTTGCCCCTGCATCGAAAGCTGATAGCCAGAAATACTGTCAATCATCACAATCCGCGTCTTTTCCTGCTCCACCTCCTGGCGAACCATACAGGCAAACTGATCCGGCGAATAGAGCAAAGGTTCCACGGGTATGACGGAAAGACTTCCTTGCCCCATCATCGCCCCAACGGGGATGTTAACTGATTCGCAGCGCTGCTGGAGAGTAGAACTTGACTCCTCAAAAATATAAACTACCGATCGCTCCCCCCTTCCTGCGGCTTCCTTCATAAACTGAATCCCCACCGTCGTTTTACCCACGCCGCTAGGCCCGCTAATCACCGTCACAGTCCCCCGTTCTAGTCCCCCGTGCAGTAGTTCGTCGATTTCTGGAACCCCAGCAGAAATCGCTTCAGCAACAAAATCCTGTTGAAAGTTGTCCGGCAGCAGTCGCGGAAATACCTCCATACCAGCCTGAGTCAGGCGCAGCGAATGGCGGCCGCTGCGGAAGTTGGAGCCTCGCAGCTTGGTGACAGTCAGGGCGCGTCCTTCAGGGCGCAGTTCTAAATAAATTACTCCGTCGCTGATGAATTGCAAATCGTCGTCGGGAGCACTTGATGTGCCTTCGGAGGTAAACACCACCGTCGCCCCCCCTTCCACCAAAAACCGCAGAAAAGACAGAACTTGCTTGCGAAACTGAAACTCATCCGCAGCTAAGTAGCGAAATTGAGTGATTGCGTCCAAAAACACCCGTTGTGGCTTGACAGCTTGGACTCGCTCGATAATCTTTTGTGTAGTCGGTTCTCGCTCAACCTCGGAGGGCGAGAAAATGTCATAAGTCTGAACTTCTGTAAAAAATTCTGAGGATGGGCTCAAATCGAGGAACGCCATCGCTTCAATATCAAAACCTAGAGTTTCGGCATTGGCGCGCAATTGCGCTTCCGGTTCTCCTAAAGTAATAAACAGGGGCGTTTCTCCCAGAGCCACACCTGCTGCCAAAAAGTGAAAGCCCAGTGTAGTCTTGCCAGTACCCGGGCCGCCGCGCACCAAATAAGAGCGTTGAGGAATTAGGCCGCCGCCAATCACTTCGTTGAGACCGGTAATTCCCAGAGAAATTCGGTTTTGAGACATTTGTTTTTTCATGTTTTGAATATCGGCCCCGTATTAATATTTAATGGTTTTAGGCAGTGTTTTGATAATTTTTTTTACCGGGCGTCTGATAACCTTCATGAAATCTTTTTCTACCGAAAATTACGTAAGCATACAAGAATTAGAAAGTATTGTCGGGGCTGCTGGCATCTGTCGCTGGCAAGATACAGAGCTATTTTGGCAAGAACGGGTAGAAAAAGCACTTGCCCCCGACACGAAAATAGATTGTACTGTTTACCCGAATACTCAGGAAGAACTGGCGGCTGTCATTGCTTGGGCTGGACAAAATCGCTGTGCAGTCTTGCCTTGTGGCAGTGGCAGCAAACTTGATTGGGGTGGTTTAGTTAAGGGAGTCAAAATTGCCGTGAGCACGGCGCGTCTGAACCGGCTTGTAGAACACGCTGTGGGCGATTTAACTGTGACGGCAGAAGCCGGGATGAAGTTTGCGGATTTGCAGCAAATTTTAGCTGCAGCAGGTCAATTTCTGCCGATCGATCCAGCATATCCGCAAGAGGCAACTTTGGGCGGCATTGTTGCTACGGCTGATGCGGGTTCCTTGCGGCATCGCTATCGGGGGGTGAGAGATTTGCTGTTGGGAATTACCTTTGTGCGATCGGACGGTAAAATTGCGGTAGCCGGAGGTCGAGTTGTTAAAAATGTCGCCGGTTACGACTTGATGAAACTGTTTACTGGTGCTTACGGCACATTGGGCATCATCAGTCAAGTAACTTTCCGAGTTTATCCGCTGCCTGAATCATCGGGAACCGTAGTGCTGACAGGGGAAACTAAAGCTTTGTCCCAAACGGCTCAAATCTTATTATCCTCTGCTTTGACACCGACAGCCGTTGATTTGCTGTCACCTGAATTAGTCGCAAAATTAGGCTTAGGAAAGAGCACGGGATTAATCGTCAGATTTCAAAGTATCGCAGAAAGTGTTAAACAACAATCAGCCCGCTTGCTGGAAGTTGGCGAAAAGTTGGGTTTGCAAGGCACTAGCCGCTGCGAAAATGATGAGCATCAGTTATGGCAAAGATTGCCAGAAACAATGTGGGATTCTGGCACAAAGTCGGCAATTATTTGCAAAATAGGAATCAGACCGTCGGAAGCTGTAACGGCCATTAACGAATTGCCGGTACAGGACGCTTGGATTCATGCAGGCAGCGGTTTGGGGGTTTTGCGGTTTGAGAATGCGACGGCGGACAGGTTGTTGCAGGTACGCAGAGGGTGCGAAGCGAAAGGCGGTTTTCTGACTGTTTTAGCAGCGCCGACCGACATCAAGCAACAGTTAGATGTTTGGGGCTATACTGGAAGTGCGATCAATTTAATGCGCCGGATTAAACAGCAGTTTGACCCGGAAAATCTTTTGAGTCCCCATCGTTTTATAAGCGGTATTTAGTTTAAAGTTTGTAGTCAGGAGTTGGGTTTTTTTGAATTCCTAGTCTGAATTATTTGTGAACCAGATTTGTTTTTTAACGAATCGCGAAGGCGCGTTAGCGCTAGACCGCAAAGCAAGAGAAAAAAAGAGAAGTTTTTGTTAGGAAGTTGAGGACGTTCTTAATTGCACTTTATCCATGCGGTAGATTGCTTCTGACTTCTTTCCTAGATAACTAATTTTTTTTCTTCTTCCTTCTTCCTTCTTCCTGACATCCGTTACATCCGTTACATCCGTTGCCGAACTTCTTTCTGCTATATATGCAAACTTCAGAAAAATCTCAACTTCCCAGCGACGAGTTAAAACCTGCTAAAGAAAGCAATTTTCTAGCACAAAATCCCCACTTAGAAACCCTCGGAATCCCAGGTTTCGACGCCAGCAATCCGCCCGATCCGAAATTAATCGATACTTGCGTACACTGCGGCTTTTGTTTGTCAACTTGTCCGAGTTATCGCGTACTTGGCAAAGAAATGGATTCGCCTAGAGGCCGCATTTATTTAATGGATGCAATTAACGAAGGCGACGCACCATTAAACGAAGCAACCTCACAGCATTTCGATACTTGTTTGGGCTGTTTGGCCTGCGTTACAACTTGCCCGTCTGGAGTTCAATACGATAAATTAATTTCCGCAACTCGCCACCAAGTTACTAGAAATCAGGAACGCACTTTTTCGGACAATGTAATTCGCACTCTGATTTTTAATCTTTTTCCTTATCCTCACAGATTGCGACCTTTGCTTGCACCGCTGTTTATTTATCAAAAATTAGGACTGCCAAAACTTGTCCGCAAAACAGGTTTGCTGAAAAAAGTATTTCCCCGCTTGGCTGCGATGGAATCAATTTTGCCGAAAGTTACTGTCGATTCTTTCCGGGATAATTTACCAGAGGTAATTCCGGCAGAAGGGGAGAAACGCTATCGAGTCGGCGTGATTTTAGGCTGTGTCCAGCGGCTGTTATTTTCGCCAGTTAATGAAGCTACTGTGCGTGTTTTGACGGCTAACGGTTGCGAGGTTGTGGTTCCTAAAAGTCAGGGATGCTGTGCTGCTTTGCCGGAACACCAAGGCCAAGCGGAACAGGCGAAAGCTTTGGCGAGACAAATGATTGATAGCTTTGAAAATACGGGTGTTGATTTTGTGATTATCAACGCTGCTGGCTGCGGCCATACTTTGAAAGAATACGGTCATATTTTAGCAGATGACCCGGAATATCGGGAGAAAGCTGAGAAATTTGCTGCTAATGTTAAGGACGTGCAAGAGTTTTTGGCAAGTGCGGGAATTACGGCGAAACTCAATCCTTTGATTGACGGAGATTTGACAATTGTTTATCAGGATGCTTGTCATTTGTTGCACGGGCAAAAGATTAGTTTGCAGCCGCGTCAGTTGCTGCAACAAATCCCTGGGGTGAAGTTAAAAGAGCCTGTGGATGCGGCTTTGTGCTGCGGGAGTGCGGGAGTTTACAATATGCTTCAGCCGGAGATTGCTGATGAATTAGGAGTGCAAAAGGTGGAGAATTTGCTGAATACTGGGGCGGAGTTGATTGCTTCTTCTAATCCGGGTTGTTCTTTGCAAATTAAGAAGCATTTGGAGTTGCAGGGAAAGGAAGTTACTTTAATGCACCCTATTGAGCTTTTGGATTATTCGATTCGCGGGGTGAAGTTGCTGAGGAAGTAGTTTTCTAGGGCGGGCGGTGTCCGCCCTATTTTCTATGCGCTCTTTTGTGAATGAGATTTTTTTTAATGAATTGCAAGAATTCACAGGCGGGGCGCCTGTTCCACAGAGGAGCGTCGGGTGAAGAGTTACAAATTTATCGCCCTGACGGTCTACCGTTTGTAAGTTATGAGGAGGTTTCTCGCAACTTGCAACAAGCCGAACAGCGTGCAGAACAAGCCGAACATCGTGCAGAACAAGCCGAACAGCGGGCTGCTGTACTGGCAGAAAGACTGCGATCAATGGGAATTGACCCGGAACAATTGTAAACTAGATTGGGGAAAAGACCGATCGCACTTTTAAATTTTAGCAAAAGTGCGATCGGCATAATAACTAATGACTAATGACTGATGACTATTTCCCCTCTTCTAACCTCAAAAAATGCACCTGTCCCGAAGCTTCCGCCACTACGATTGTCACCCCATCAGGTGCAATAGCGCAAGCTTTCAAAGCACTATCTCCCCTGAAACTAGCAATTACTTCTCGACTTAACAAATCCCAAACTTTGAGAGTATTATCGTCCGAAACAGAAATTGCCTTTGTTCCCATAGTCGCCACAGATGTTACCGCATCAGCATGACCTACCAAAGTAAAAACTTCTTTTCTACTTGACAAATCCCAAACTTTCAAATTGTGTTCCCGCCCGCCAGAAATCGCCCATTTGCCATCCGCCGTAACTGCCACAGCATTCACAAAACTCTCATGACCTTTGAGAGTGAAAAGTAGATTTTTGACGGCTAAATTCCATAAATTTGCCAAAATATTCTTTTCTTTTCCCAAACTCCAAATTTTCAGAGTTTGGTCGCCGGAAGCCGAAATAACCCGCTTGCTGTCGGGGGTAACTGCCACAGCTTTTATCCCGTCCTCATGACCTGAAAAAGTAAAAAGTTCCTCTCCTGTTTCTAAACTCCAAACTTTAATAGTTTTGTCTCCCGAACCGGAAATCGCCATCGTTCCGTCCGCAGTCACTGCCACAGAATTTACCCAGTCTGTATGACCAGTGAAAGTAAAGATTTCTTTTCCGGTTTCTAGATTCCAAACTTTCACAGTTTTGTCGCCGGAGCCCGAAACTATTCGCTTGCTATCCGGTGTTATTGCGATCGCTTTTACCCAATCTTGGTGTCCAGAAATAGTAAAAATTTCCTGTCCGTTTTTGAGATTCCAGACTTTAATGCTGTTGTCTCCTGAACCGGAAATCGCTTTCGTACCGTCCGCCGTCACTGCTACAGCATTTACCCAGTCATCGTGACCTGCAAAGGATAAATTTTCTTTGCCTCTTTCTAAGTGCCAAACTTTGAGAGTTTTGTCAGAGGAACCAGAAACTATCCGCTTGCCGTCGGGGGTAACAGCCACAGCATTCACTGGGGCGATGTGATTGGTAAAAGTGAAAAGTTCTTCTTTTGTTTCGAGATTCCAAACTTTCAGCGTTTTGTCGCCGGAAGCCGAAATGACCCGTTTGCCGTCGGGACTGACTACCACAGCTTGAACGAAACTGCTGTGTTTTCCTAAAGTGAAAAGTTGCTTTCTTTCTGACAAACTCCAGACTTGAACAGTTCCGTCGTAACTGCCGGAAATTATGAGTTCGCCGTCGGGAGTAACTGCTACACTTTTTACCCAGTCTTCATGACCCGTGAGAGTAAAAACTTCTTTTCCAGTTTCTAGGTTCCAGACTTTCATGCTGTTGTCTCCCGACCCGGAAATCAACCGTTTGCTATCAGGAGTTACGGCTACGGACTGGACAAAACTGCTGTGACCTTTGAAGTTAAAAATTACTTCTCTGCTTGTCAAATCCCAAACTTTAATACTGCCATCCCAAGAACCTGAAATTACTCGCTTGCCGTCGGGAGTTACTGCTACTGCTTCTACGGCAAAAGTATCGCCTGCAAAGGTAAATATTTCTGTCCCTGTTTCTAAATCCCAAATTTTAATTGTATTGTCCCAAGAACCGGAAATTACTTTAGTGCCGTCGGGGGTGACAGCTACAGCATTGACGTAGGTAAGATGACCTTTGAGGGTGGCAAGTTCTTCTCCTATTTCTAAGTGCCAAATTTTGAGATTGTGGTCAGAGGAGGCAGAAATTGCCCGCTTGCCGTCGGCGGTGATTGCTACAGCTTGTACCCAGTCTGTATGTCCGGTGAGGGTACGCAACAATCTCCCGCCAGGAGGGGTAAAGCTGGGCGTTATCGGTCGCAGCCAGGGGGTTGTTTGGTGTTGTGCCTGTGCTAGCATTGCTTGAATTTCTGGACTTTCAAAGCACATCAAGCGGGCTATTAGTTGGGTGGCTAGTTGGCTTTTATCTATGGCTAGAATGTGGGCAGACAGCCTAATTGCTTCTTGGATTAATTTGAGTTGGTCGGCTTTTTTGTCTGAGATAATATCGGGACTTGTTGCTAAATCGTAATCTTCTATTAGCGCCTGTACTCCCGATGCTGACAGCTTGGCTTTAATAAAGTTGTAATCTGTTAGTAAGCTGTATAATTTTTCGCAGTCTGAATTCGCTGCTAGCTGACTTGGCAGGATTTCCAGGTAGTGCGCCTGTTCTGCGGGCTCCATTTTATCCAGCCCTTGTTTAAACTCGGTCATAAATTTACGGATGTGTTTTTTAAATGTATGCGATCGCTAGCTGTACCCTACCGAAAAGCCGATCGAGAATCTTTTCTCTTGACTTAGCATGACATATTTGAATGCTATGTGCTACGGGCTTGCTGTCCTCGGTTTGGTGATGGTTCGATGAATTGCTTGTTTTTTAGTCGGAGTCTGCTTGGAGAATTTTCAAGCAGTGCGATTACAATAAATCGTCGCTAATATAATTAAACTCAGCAACGCCCAATTTACCGATCAATTGACAAAAGCTCACATATATCGTTGCTTTTCTTAACATAGCTGGTGTTTGGGCGATGATGGTTGATCGATCAGCACTGTCAATCGATTTTAGATTTTAGATTTTAGATTTTAGATTTTAGATTTTAGAGTTGGCCCCACGGATAAATTCGGGGGGCAAGTTTCTCGGAGACAAGTTTTTTATTTCTGGACGGATGAATCCGGGGGCTTGTATCCTGGATGCTTTCGGTCAAAGCTAAAAAATTTCAGGTATCGTAATCCTATTTAATGTGCGAAAAAGACCTTTTATAACGAAATATGATGGCGAATGCTCTAATTTTCTGTCAAGTCGGCCGCATCAGCGAGGCAGACGTCCCCCCTGGTTGGGTTTCGTACCAGGGCGGCATCTGCAATCTGTTTCACCCAAAGCTCTCAGAAAGCTTTGCAGGTGCGCCCCCTTCCTCTAAAATATAGAAAAGGACTTGCACTCTTAAACCGGGTTTCTAGACAAAATCATTGGTTTGACCGCTAGGTACGTAGGAAGAAACCGGGTTTCTGACTCCATAGCCCGCAAGTCACGATCGCAAATAAAGCAGTATTGACTTTAGAGACAAATTTCATGGATGTTATCGAGTTTTTCGAGTTAAGTGCAGGCAAATGGTTTTCTCAGCGTACCGTACACAATCTCAATTCTGGGGAATTGCAGGCCGGTAAATCCGACCTCAAAATAGAAATCCTGACAGCTAGCGATGCAGCAGTCGTCAAACTTTGCCAACAACACTCGATTAACCCGGATTCAACTGGGCTAACCAGCGTTCGGATTAGTTGGGACGGTATTCCCGATCGCGACAAAGCTAAACAAATCGGTTCTACAATACTAGCGATCGTACCAAATCCCGACAATCCCAGCGTTGGCAAAGTGTTGCAAGACAAGGGTAATAGTCGCTACGTGATGGGCGACGACGTGCTGACATTGATTACAGAATCAGACACCCTCCATGCCGAAGAAAGGCTGTGGTATCTCATGCCCAATTTGCGGCTGCGGACTAGCTTTGTTAAGCAAGCTAACGGTACGGAACAAGCTTCTTTTTGTTCGGAAATTCGGATGGGAGTAACTGCCCCAAGTGAAAAGTGAAAAATAACTATCTAGTACGCAAAGTTTACACTCTATTTCTGCTTTCTCCCTTCTTTCTTCGGCCTTCTCTGGCAATCGCTTTTAACTTGGTATGAAAATCAGTGTGTTTGACAACTGGGAATGATTTTGCCACAGGTTTGTCCGCTAATTTTTGCTCGGCTTCGGCTCGATCGGCGAGGGCGGTAACAGCCACATCTTCATATACAACAAATTCTGTATTTTCTTTTGTGCGATCGTCGGCTGCGGCCAATTTTCCTGTTTCCTCTGCCTCTGTGTTTGGGACTTCTGCATGAAGCGCCACATCAAGTTGCGCCTCTGAACTCCCAAGCAAATCTAACTCTGCGGCAGTTACTTTGGATTCCGGGTCCGATAAAAGTATATCTTCCTGTGGTAGTTGAGCAGTATTTTCCCCGGTTAAATTTTGAGGAAAATTATTGCATACCAAGCGTTCAAACTCGCGATTGAAATGATAGAGAGGTTGACCTATCCGATGCCACATACTCAATAGCTGTCCCACAGAAACAGCCTTGTAGCGGCCTTGGTAAAGCGCTTCAACCACTGCTAAACGCAGCCAATAGCCGGGATACTTGGTCAGCCATTCACCCGCCAATTTCTCGGCTTTTTTGCCACCTAGGTCAAAACCGTAGTGAACCAGCAGAGCCGCTGCTTGTGCAGATATTGCGGTCACTTCTGTCATTTGTTGTCTATTGACTGTTGACTGTTATCTGTTGACTGTTGACTGTTGACTGTTTTCTGTTGACTGTTGGTTCCAAATTCCCAATGACAAATGCCCAATTAGGAAATTGAATTAATCGGATAAACGCACCCCTCCTTCTACAGTTCGCGCGTCCCCGGAAAAAGGTTCGGGAGTCCCATTCCAGTTGAAGTCGCTAACTCTAAAAGTCAGGCTGCCGACTTGACGCTCAGGATTAAAACGCAAAATAATTGCGTAGCTGCGGCGACTGTATTCTAAAGTGTAATTCGTACTGATTGTTTCCCCGCTTTCTAAATTAATAGCACTTTGAAATCCAACTCGAAAGCCTCCGTAAACTTGCTGGACAAGTCCAAAAGACAGGACTCTCAAATCTACTAAGCGATCAAATAAAAACGGCGATATACCGTCCCGTCCCACCTGGGTATAAGTCACGTTAAACCCAGTGTAATCGAGGAAAGGGCGGGAGAAATGGCCGAACTGCCCTTGAATGCCAACGCTGGGGGCGAGCGAATTTTGTCTGTCGCCACTGCTGTAATAAGTTCCAACCCCCCGGACTCCCAAGGCCAGTTGCAAGAAAGGAACCACCGGCGTCCGCGTATACCTCAAACCCTGGGTAGGAGTGCGGGGTAGCGGTTCGCCCTCCCACAGGTTGAAGCCGCGACTCAAGGCAAAGCTGAGCTGGGAACGCCCCAGATCGACGCGGTTGTTTTCCCGCACTGGTTCGAGCAAGTCTGCTCGATCGGTGTCAGCATTGATAAATTGATACCCAGCTTGGTAGCTGAGATTGATGCCCGTGCCTCCGAGTGGGATGACTGGGGAAGTCAGGACTGCGCCGAGACTGCTCTGCACGGTTTGATAGCCCAGAGAACCGTTAAACAGTCGATCGCGATAACTGTATTCTGCTGCCAGAGTGTGAGTGCCGATCAACTGCCGCAGGCGCAAATTCCCCCGAAAGCTGTCTTCCGGCAAATTGGGGAAATCTTCAAAACTCAGAAATATTGCCGATCCGTCCAGGCTGGTGCGCGGGCCGAGACTAGCGCGTAACCTCGCTTTCAGCCCGTAGCTGTCGGGAGAAAATGGATTACCGCCGTTCTCTGCCACGAGCCGCTGGAGGTAAATTTGGGGCGTCAGGGTCAGCCGCACCGGCCCGTTTTGCAACACCTCAAAACCGCACTCGGCATACAAACCGCCTCTGTCCCCCCCGTCGTAGCCAAAGGTCAAACACGGGCCGTTTTGCTGCCGGCTGTCAAACACTTGCCTGCGGGGATACACGGGTATTTTCACGCGGTTGTCGAACACCAAGCGGGGTTTAGTTGTGACTAATTCCTCTGCCGTGGGCGAAATCCTTCTAATCGTCGCCGTCCGGGCCCTGTATTCAAATTCCGGCGGGGAAAACGGGTCGTTAGTAAGCCGAATGTTGGTTGCTACCCTCGCGCCGTCTGGCAGGAGTTCGATGCGTTCTGCTTCAAAGCGGATGCGGTTGACGGCACCGACCACTTGGGGGGCTGCTAGCTGTCCGCCTCCGCCGATAGTCACTGTAGCAGCGCCGGGGGATTTGACTCCGCGCAGGGGCTGCTGGCTGGTAATTCGATCGCTCAGAGGCTGTTCAAGAATCGTCCCGGCACTGATATCTGTCGGCAGTGTGGGAGTCAATTCGCTACCTGCTGCGGGCAGGAATATTTCGCCCCTGGCTTGTTCGACTGCGCCGCTGTTGAGGCCGAGATTGAACTCCATCCGCTGACCGCGCACTACTTGTTGGCCGCGGGTATAGGCGACATTGCCGGATGCTACCACTTGGCGGGTGACTAAGTTGACGATCGCTCGATCGGCATCAATCACAGTTTGCCGGAACCGCACAACGACATTACCAACTGCCGTGACAATTTGCTGCTTGTCGTCGAATTCTTGGCTGTCAGCTTTAACTTCGATAGTATCGGCCGGACTCACCGGAAAAGGCACCGTCCTCTGAGAAGGGGCGGTGCGGACTCCCGGCGGCGCGGCTGGTTTAGGTTTCGGTGTCGGGGCAGCGGGGGTTCTGGGTGCGGGGGCAGTTCCTGGTGTGGGAATGTCGAACTGCTGTTGCCCGCTTGGTGCTGGTTCTAGCGCGGGTTCTGGAACGGGAATCTCCGCAGGTTCGGGAGAGTTATCTTCTAACTGCCGGCCTTGGGCCTGATACCAACTTTCCTGCTTGCGGACAACATTCCTCTCCTGTTGTTTCTGGGCCTCTGCGGTTCGTTTTCGATTGCGAATGGCAACGGCATTTTCTACCGAACCCAATGGGTAAGCAGTAAACGAGGAATCTTTCGGAGTTTCCGCAGTTTCGGGTTCTCTCACAGGGGCCTGACGCTGAAATCCCACCACTGCCTCGCCGCTTTCCACTGCAGCTAAGGGGTCGGCGATTTCTGGAAGCTGGTCGGTGGCTGGGGTGGTGCCCCGGAGTGGGGCTGCGGGTTCTTCTGGGGCCGGTGTGGGTTCTGGCTGAACGATATCTGGGCTTGGTTCCGGTATTTCTGTGGGGTTGCGGAGGGTGTCTCCATCGCCGGCCGCGACAGTGAGGGCGACTTTTTTTGGCTTTGCGATGTAGATGATGCCAGGGGGTTCTGGCGGCGGTACCGGATAGGGCATAGTTACAACAGGTAAGTCATCCGATTTTAGATTTTAGATTTTAGATTTTAGATTTTATAGGGTGCAAATTATTGAAAATTTTGCATCTAGAAGGCAACTGTTTAAACATTAATCTGATATCTAAAATTCCCCGTGGCTTTGGCGCGCCGGAATAGGGCTGCTTTCAGAAGTTGCTTTCGCCACAAGATAACCTCGCTGGCGGTGCGAGGTCAAGTTTTGTCCGACTAATTTTTGCGGGTTTGTCGGCTGTTGCAGGGGCTGCGGTGGCGCGCCCCTACTCTGCGGGCGAGATAACTTGTTTATTCCATGTCTCTGCGGTTGGGGTTCCGGGCTGGGTCATTGGACAAAAATCCAAATACAAACAGGGAAACAAAAAATAGGACAACTACATTAACTACGATTTTGAGGGTTAGCACTGTGGGAGTCTCCAAAGATGGCATAATACTGAGCTGATTTGCTGCTGTTGCAGCAACTTTTTTATCATAAGCTAAAGATTAGTCAATTTTATCTTTGCTTTTGAGGATTTTGGGCAAGTTGATTTTTGCCCAATTCCAGAGTTGCTCGGCGATGTTTTCTAGCCGCAGCATAACTCGATCGAGCCATTCGAGTACTTGTTCTAGGGGGTGCTTAATGTATCCCATCGATTCTGCTTTTGTTTCTAAGTAGTCGTCTTCTGCTGGGACGCCTGCGCTGGGATTTTTGGCTTCTGCTGTGGCGGGGGTTGCGGCGGTGTATCTGCTAGTTTGGGTAGTGATTGCTGGAGATTGGTTGTTTTGTCGGGTGTTCGGGTTTGTGTTTTTTGGCACTTGGGTTTCCTGTGCACGCCCTGGGGTTGATTCTGCTGCGAGTGCAGAGCTATTTCTTTGAGTAACTGCTAAATCAGATAAATCAGATGCTGTTTGGGGTTGACTTGTTGGGCTTTTTGTCAGCAAGCTCTGTTTTAGCTGCCCCAGCAGGCGGTGAAGTGCTTCGGGGTACGGGGATATTGAGACTGCGGTCGATCGACCTTCTGACAATTCTCCTAATTCTGCAATTTCTTGCTTGACTTTAGGACTGCTTTGCGATATTGGGGGCGCGGAACTTTCCTCTATTAAATGCTGCGGTGCTGGTTCCCCAAATAAGTCTTGCCAATTCAGCCACGGTCGATCGACCTCTGGGCTTATTTGCGTATTTTCTTGTTCTTGTCGCTGTTTAAAATAATACTGAATGGCGACGGATTTCTCCGTATTATCACTTGCTGCCGTTTCTTTGCCCAGGAGGTGGTCTACTGACGACCAAATAACTTGTTCGATGTTTCGAGCGTATTTTTCGAGGATGTCGCGGGCGGACAAATCTAAATTAGTTTCGTTGCCCGATGTGTCAATTTTGACTCCGGGGTTTTCCGTGGGTGCGGGGGTTGTTTTTACCGAGGGGGGGAGGGTAAATTCTTCGAGGTTGACGGCGGCGCGATCGAGTAATGTAACAAAGGAGAGAGGAGTAGGGGGTCGATCGAACTTGCTGTTAAAATTAGTTTCTAGTTTTGGGGTATTGTGGTCTATCGAATTCGATGCCACAATTGACTGCTGTACGGTTTTTGCTTCAATCTGCGCGCGAGCTTTTTGGACTAGGATGGCATTGCGGTCGATCGATTTTTTAACTGCGAGGATTGATTCTCCAAACTGATTTCTTTTCAGAGCAACCGGACTCGTCTGAAGCCATGCCATCAATTCCCAAAAACGACGCATCGGCGGCAACTGCGCTTTTTTGGCAGCCGACTCCAAACCAAGATTAAATTTTAATTCTTTTTGGGTAATTTCCCGTTGTTCGGGCCCGCAGTTTGCTACTTCCCAAGTTATGCGACCTTCGAGCATTTCCTGCTGTTCGGGTGTCAAAATATCTAATATCTGATTTTCTTTTCCGACCAATACTAAAGTGCGGGCTGGGATAAAACTGGCAATTCCTTCAACTTTCGGTTGCGGTTTTAATTGAGTTTTAGCAAGGGGGTGTTCTAAGACGGAAGTGGTTTGATAATTGGCGGTTTGTCCGCTAAAATTGATGACCGGAGGTAAATCGTTAACAGCATTTCCTTGATTTATTAACAGCGGGAAGCTGGCTAAAGTTTTCGCAGTTTGCGACGAGTTTAGTAAATTTTCGGCTAGGTGTAAAATTTCGGCGATCGAACTTTCGTCGGAAGTTTCCCCCTGATACCAATTTTGTCGCAAATCGGGGTTTTCGTCGCCGCCAAATTCTTGCAGTTCCGGTAAATCTACTTTTTGACTTGATTCCCGCAACTGTCGGCCCAGCAATCGGGAACTTTGCACCAGCAAATAAGCTGGATAAAGCAGAATTTGGGTGGCGGTGAGAGTTGTTTCTTTAATTTGACGCCAAGTTTGATCGCAATTGTCAGCGATTTGGCGGGACTGTTTCGATATAAAATTTAATAGTCGGCTTTGGTAGGGGCCGTAGTAACCGTTGGACATAAGTTTTATTCTTGAATTCAGATTTTTGATTCGCACCGGAATTGCTGAATATTGCTGTAAAATCAAAGCGAGATCTTAATCGCAGCTTCAAACCCTCTGAAACCTTTATTTCTTTGCGTCCTTTGCGTCGGGGCGGTTCAATCCGATTTTTGATTAATACACAATTCCTAGTTTAGCTAAATATGAGCGCTTCTGTGTCACCTGCTAGCAACAATATTTCTGCCACTGTCGAGAAGTTGCGCCGCCTCAGCCAAGTGAAGGTTCAGTCTGGCTGGAGGTACTGCGATTCTGACTCTGCTGTCTCTTCAGTAAATATTTGTAACAAGCCGATTGCCGAACTTAACGGCAAAGGACATATTGCTTGGCCGTCGGGGAAGCAAGTTTTGTATTTGGGTCAGCAATTTGTAATTCCTGACAATTTGCACGGCTATCCTGTGCTTGGTTTGCGATTGCTGCTGGGCTTGACTTGGTGGGCGGAAGATGCTCAAATTTTTGTCAACGGCGAGTTAGTCGGACAGGGAGATTTATTTGATTTTGCCGATCGAGTTTTGTTGAGTTCGTCGGCCAATCCCGGAGATGAGTTTTTAGTTATTTTGCGGTTGGTAAGTCCGGGTCACGATAACGGTGCTTTAGTGCGATCGATTTGTTTGTACGAAGCTGCTGACTCTTCTTGTTTTGATCCGGGTTTTGTGGCTGCAGAATTAGAGATTTTGCAAAATTCGCTAAGTCGAAATTTAGAAAATGTAAATTCCAAATACCTATCCACTAAAACAATAGCAAATCGCCCTCTGTTTGTCAAGGGGGAAACGCTGAAATCTGAGATTGATTTGGCGCTTGGTTTGATTGATTGGTCGGCTGTGGGCGATCGCGAAAAGTTCGATCGATCGCTGTCGGTTTTGCGGCACAATTTATTGGGATATCTGCAGGCTTTTTTGGGGGATTTAGATGAGGGAACCGCAGAGGGCGCAGAGGGCGCAGAGGGAAGAAGGGATGAGGTTTTTGAGGTTGGAGAAAATAGCAATGCTACATCTATATATATAGGAGAAAGTGGTGCTCTGACATCTTTTTCTGGGGATTTAGATAAGGGAACCGCAGAGGGCGCAGAGGGCGCAGAGGGAGGAAGAAGAGAGGAAATTTTGGAGGTTGGAGAAAAGGGCAACGCTACATCTATATATATAGGAGAAAGTGGCGATCGGGCATCTATATATACAGGTAAAATCTATTTGGTCGGTCACGCTCATTTAGACTTAGCTTGGTTGTGGCCTGTCCCGGAAACTTGGGAAGCGGCCGAGCGAACTTTTGAGTCGGTATTGAAATTGCAATCGGAATTTCCAGATTTGATTTTCTGCCATTCAACTCCGGCGCTTTATGCTTGGGTGGAAGAACATCGGCCGGACTTATTTGCAGCGATTAAAAAACAGGTGACGGCGGGTTGTTGGGAAGTTGTCGGGGGGATGTGGGTAGAACCGGATTTAAACTTGATTTCTGCTGAATCAATGGTGCGGCAAGTTTTTTACGGACAGCGTTATGCAAAAGAAAAATTTGGGGAATTGATGCGGGTAGCTTGGCTACCGGATACTTTCGGTTTTGGGTGGCAATTACCTCAGATTTTGCGGCAAGGTGGAGTTGATTATTTTGTGACGCAAAAGTTGCGGTGGAATGATACAACGGAATTTCCCTACGGTGCGTTTTGGTGGGAAGGGTTGGACGGTACTAAAATATTTAGTATGATGTCTGCTCCAATTGGTGAAAGCATAGAATCTGTGAAAATGGCAAGTTATGCTTTTGACTGGCAAGTTAAGACAGGTTTGCAAAATGCTCTTTGGTTGCCTGGGGTTGGCGACCACGGCGGTGGCCCGACTCGTGATATGTTGGAGGTGGCGAAACGCTGGAAAATGTCGCCTTTTTTTCCGAGGTTGGAGTTTGCGAAAGCGGTTGATTATTTGTCTTTGATTGAGAGTCAGTTTTTGCCTGAAGTTACGACAACTAGGGCAGAAAGTGATGTTCCAGAATCAGACAATCAGGAGAATTTGCAGGCGCGAGAATTGTCTAACTTGTCGGCAATGAAGGATGGAAATCCTTTCATCTCACAACTCAAAATTCTTCCCGTTTGGAAAGACGAACTTTATTTAGAATTCCACCGGGGTTGCTACACGACTCGCGCAGACCAAAAACGCCAAAACCGCCGCTGCGAAGAATTGCTCTACCAAGCGGAGTTGTTGTCTTCGCTGGCCACTATTTGTACTGGTGCGGTTTATCCGAAATCTGAGTTAGAATCAGCTTGGAAACAAATTTTGTTTAACCAATTTCACGATATTTTGCCCGGTTCTGCGATCGCCCAAGTTTATGCGGATGCTAATCTAGCCTTTGCCGAGGTCGATCGCACTTGTCGCGAAATCCTGTTAAAATCTTTGGATGCCATCTCGGCTCAGATTTCTCTGCCGAATCCTCCTGGGCCCGACGCTCAACCAATTTTGATTTTCAATACTCTCAATTGGTCGCGCTCTGAGGTTGTCGCTGTACCGCTTCCCGATTCGCCTGATTCCGCTTGGCAAATTTACGACTTGTCCCGACGGCGATTGGCTTCGCAGATTATCAAGGGCGATCGGCCGCAATCGCACTCTACACTGTTATTTTCGGCAAATAATCTCCCCGCCGTTGGCTACCAAGTGTTTTGGCTGTATCGCGAAGACGCTCAAACTGTGGATAATGCGTCCGCGAGTCCAGAAACTGAAAAAAAGATAGATTTCTCAAAACTTACATACGGTATAGCACAAAAAAACCCACCTTGTCAAGAAACACATTTTGCAACCGCAGAAATGGTTGTAGAAAATGAATTTATTCGGGCAACCGTAGACGGCCAAACTGGCAATTTATCGAGCATTTGGGATAAAGTAAATAACCGAGAAGTCCTGAATGCAGCAGGTGGCAATCAACTGCAAGCATTTCAAGACAGCGGTCAATATTGGGATGCTTGGAACATCGATCCAAATTATGAAAAACATCAACTACCAGCGCCGATACTGAAAGATATTTCCTGGATAGAGCAGGGAGAAATAAGGCAGAGTTTGCGCGTAGTCCGACAAATTGGCAAATCGGAGTTTTGCCAAGATTATATAGTAGAAATAGGTTCGCCACTGCTTAAAATCAAGACAGTGGCAGATTGGCAAGAAACTCACGTTTTAGTAAAAGCAGCCTTTGGGTTAAATGTAGAAGCAGATTTTGCAACTTGCGAAATTCCCGGTGGTGCGATCACACGCACAACCAAGCCGCAAACACCCGCCGAAAAAGCCAAATGGGAAGTGCCGATTTTGCGCTGGACTGATATCAGCAATGACGGTTTTGGAGTGAGTTTGCTCAATGATTGCAAATACGGTTGCGACCTTCAACCAAATCAAATTCGGCTGACATTGCTTCGGGGTTCGACTTGGCCGGATGAACAAGCAGATGTAGGAGTTTCCGAATTTACTTGTGCCGTCTATTCCCACAGCGGAAATTGGCAGGATGCAGGTACGGTTCGACAGGGGTATGAGTTAAATTTACCACTGCTAGTAAAGGTGTTGCCCAAGTCGGGAGAAAATCGAAACAAGAGTTTACCCGCAGTGAGGAAGTTCTTGGATTGGTCCGCCGAAAATTTAGTGTTGATGGCTTTCAAACAATCGGAAGATGATTCTAGTGTTTGGATTTTGCGGTGTTACGAGTGTCACGGTAAAGAGGCGAAGTTGGAATTAAAGAGCGATTTGGGTTTGGCGATTAGTCAGCCTGTCGATTTATTAGAACAACCCATAAATTTGCCCCAGAATTCAGACGATGGGACAAGTTTCAGAATATCACCGTGGAAAATAGCCAGTTTTGCAGTAAATTTATCATTACCAATTGAAAATAGTACCCCATCGGACATTTATCCAACCTTTTGAGACTTTGGGAACTTAGTGCTAACAAAATTTGTCAACCTACGCCAATTAGCTCTCACAACTTTCTTCTGATCTAAAATATGCAAAATTACGCAGGCTAAAAACGTGTACCCAAGCCAAAAATGCAAACTCCTTCCTACCTCAACCAGTGCGGAATTCTGCGGAAACATATCCGGCAAAAGGATTCCGAAAAATTTCACATTGTTAGTTTTGTAAGAGTTAGAAAGTAAGAAACCCGCAACCGGAACTAGCCACATAAAAACGTACAAAGTTGCGTGCAAAGCAAAATTTTTGTACCATTCCTTAGTGAACTTTGGCAGGCGTTTCGTATATTTTTTCCACCATACGCGCAGCAGAGTTAAAATCCGCCAAGTTAGCAAAGCCATTGTCAGCACTCCTACGGATTTGTGAAAATCGTAAAGGGGGCCTCGAATAAACAATTCTCCCGGCAATTGAGCCATAGACGTACCGGTAATAAACAACACTAAATAGCAAGCTGACATCACCCAGTGTAAGGACATCAGTTGTTTGAACGCAGAATTAAGTCTGGGTTTCGCAGCGGGTTGGGTAGTCACTCTTCCTTACCTCCTTAGCGTTTGCTGGACAAGATTAAGTATAAACTATAGGACTAAAGCTCGTGGTCGATTGTGCATTATAAGATTTACTTAACTTAAGTATTATAAATATTTATTAAACAGTCTAATTAATTAGATTCACGATCGTCATTCCCAACACAAAACATCGTACTTGGGTCGATCGCCTCCCAAGCAGTTTTCAGGTCGAGTATCCCCAAACCCACCGCAAAAGCTGACCCGATAATTGCCACCGCCGCCCGGTTCATCCGCAGCCCCGGCAAATATCCCCAACCGAATCCGAAGTAGGTCAGTCCCACTACTAGGTATTTGAGTGTTATCATATATACTTAAAACTATTGATTGCCGATTTTTTTTATTGTCTAGGATGCTAAAAGTAGAGCCTGGGTAATTGCAGCTAAACCTGCTGGCATTGCAACTATCGGGAAATATCGTCTGCAGACCGTGTACCAGCTACAAACAAACACAGTGGTTGCATTGGGAAGCGCAAATCAGGGTGCTGGACAAGTCGTATTTTTGTTACAAGTTGTAACTTTTTTCAAACAACAGGTTTAATTTAGTTTCACAAAAAAGTTAAATTCCAGAAAGTAAAATTAATTACAGTCGAGTTAAGCTAAAAGTGTTTGCTAAAAAAAGTCATTCAAGCAGCCCCGAAACCAACTATTCTCACTTGATCGACACCGACGGCGACTTCGCGACAGCAAAACTTTCGTGTAGCCAACAAATCGAACAAGATTGGTATGGAACTCTCTACGAGAATTTTCCGGGCATTTACTTCGTTCTAGATGCTTTGGGAAGAGTTTTTTCGCTAAATGAATTCGGCGCGTCTCGCCTCGCCTACAAATCGCAGGAATTAATTTGTCATTCAATTTTTAATATATTTTACTGCCAAGAGCAAGGGAAAATGCAGGCAGAATTTGCAGGATTGGCCCAGCCGGAAAACGGTACGCCAATTCCAAAAATTGCCTGTTGGGAAGGCTGCTTGACTTGCAAAGACGGCAAGATTATTAGGGTAAAAGCAACAGCGCGACCAATGCCGGCGGTAGATTGGAAAATAGATGAAAATACCAAAGGTCGCTCACTTGCCAATTTCCAACGACCGGCTGTACTGTTAGTTTGCGAAGAAATTAAAGCCGCTTCGCAGTCACCCATGCCACCCAACCAGAGAGGAAATTGGCGCAGTCCAACTTTGGCGATCGCAAAATTAGCCAAAAGTCAACTTAAAGAACGCAATAATATAGAAGACTTCATCCGCGAAGTAACAGAAACCGCTGTCAGTATTGTCAACTGCGATCGAGCCAGTATTTGGCTGTATGGCGAAGAGAAAACGCAGCTTCACTGCATCGATCTTTACCAACAAAATACTAAACTCCATTCCGTACAAATCATCCTCACAGCAGCCGACTGTCCGGCTTATTTTCAAGCTTTAAAATCGGCAAGTGTGATCGCAACTGTGGCCGCAGAAAATGACCCCAGAACGCGAGAACTGGTTGGTCTTTATTTCGTCGATAAGAGCACGACTTCCCTGTTAAACGTACCGATTGTGCTAGCAGGTCAAAGGTTGGGAATAGTCAGCGCCGAACGCCAGGGTTCCGACGGTGATTGGACGGAAGAAGAACACGAATTTACCCAAATATTAGCAGATTTTGTGTCCTCAAGTTTGTCAGCTAGCGAAAAGTTAAAATTAGAAGCAATGCGGCACGAACAGCAGCAAAACTTGCTAACCCAATACTACGATCAACTAGAAGAAAGAGTAGAAAGACGCACTGCTGAACTCAAAAAAGCTAATCACAAACTGCAAAAAGAAATAATTAAAAGAAAACAAGCAGAAGCCGAACTACGCCTGCAGCAACAAGAACAGCAAATTATTTTTGATTCCGTGCCGGCGATGATTTGGCTCAAAGATACCGAAAGTCGCCTGCTGCGAATTAATCAAGCCGCCGCTGCATCGAGAGGTTTGCCTGCTGCTCAATTAGAAGGTAAATCTTTTTATGAAATCTATCCAGACGAAGCAGAGCAATATTATTTAGAAGATTTAGAAGTAATCAAGTCGGGCGTTCCCAAACAGGGACAAGTCGAACTGTTACCAACAGTTTCGGGTCAAAAATGCTGGGTGCGGACAGATAAAATACCTTACCGGGATGAAACAGGTAAAGTCGCTGGTGTAATCGTGTTTGCCGTTGATATTACTGATTTAATTAGAGTCGAAAAAGAACTGCGAGAATATCGCGATCACCTCGCACAAAAAGTCGAAAAACGTACTGCTATGTACAGGCAAGCCATGACCGCTTTGTACTCGGCAAATACGCAATTGCAACAGTTAATTAACAATAGCTATTCTGCCGCAGAAAATGGCAGCAGCCATTCAGCAGCGCGCTTGCTCGAATGCGAAGCTTATTTTGAAGCAGTTGCCGTGGCTGACCGCGACACAATTTTGAGCGTTAGCAGTAATTTTGCCGAAATTTTCGGTTACGAACCTGCGGAAATGGTGGGAATGAGCTTGCTGGAACTACTGTCGCCGAAATCATACAAACAAGCGCCGCAAATGATTTCTGCTGCCAGCAATACAGTCTGTGAAACTATTTTTCTCAAGCGAGATGGAACTGCTTTTCCTGCTGACGTTCGCAGCAAGTTTGTATTTTGGGAAGATCGTTTAGTACAGGTGAAAGCAGTCCGAGACCTCACGGAACGCAAATTGACCGCAGCAGAATTAGAGCGATCGCGCTCTTTGCTGCACGCTACCTTAGAAGCAACCGCCGACGGCATTCTCGCCGTTACTACGGCCGGAGAAATGATTAGCTATAACGAAAAATTAGTTCAAATGTGGGGAATTTATGAAGAAGTTAGAAATTCAATGGATAGAACGCTGCGGCTGGCATTTCTCACTAAGCAAGTGAAAGATCCGAGAGCTTTTTTGCAGAGAGTTAAAGAATTTTATAGCGATGCGGAGTCGGAAGGTTGCGATATTCTAGAGTTTAAAGACGGCCGCACTTTTGAGCGCTACACGCAGCCAATTCGAGTCGGACAAAATATTATTGGCAGGGTGTGGCGCTTCCGCGATATTACCTCTCGCGAAAAGGTGACGGCAATGTTGGGAGATTCTCAAAGACGCTTTCGGGCAATTTTTGATTCTTCTTTCCAATTTGTGAGCTTATTGAAACCGGACGGTACTCTGCTGGAAGCTAACCAAACTTCTCTAGATTTTGCCGGAATTAAGCTACGGGATGTGGCTAATAAACCGTTTTGGCTATTGCCCTGGTGGGGAGATTCTGAGGAAGTTCAGGAACAGTTGCAAGAGGCGATTTCTCGATCGGCACAAGGTGAATTTGTCCGCTATGAAGTGGAAGTTCAAGGTGTAAATCGGACGGCAATTGTTGATTTTTCTCTCAAACCTGTCGCGGATGAAACTGGCAAAATAGTATTGTTGCTGCCGGAAGGTCGGGACATAACTAAAAGTAAGCAAGCCCAAGTCGCGCTGCGGCAACAAATAGAACGGGAACGCTTGATCGCACAGATTCAATCACGCATCCGTTCTTCTCTGGATCTTCAAGATATTCTCAACACTACAGTAGCGGAAGTGCGGGAGTTTTTGGTAACAGATCGCGTGCTGATTTTCCGCTTCCGACCAGACTGGAACGGAGATGTGGTGGTGGAGTCGGTTGCAGAAGGATGGATGCCACTCAAGGGGATGGGAATTGACGATTGCTGTTTTGCCAATACTTACATCGGACAGTATTTAAAGGGCCGCATTCGTGCCATAGAGGATATTCATGCTTCTAATTTGAGCGAGTGTCACCTTAAATTTTTGGAGACTTGTCAGGTGAAGGCAAATTTGGTGGTGCCAATTGTCCAGCAGGGCATAGAACCTAGGGAAGGTAACGGTTCTTGTCAAGTGCCGAAGTTGTGGGGTTTGCTGATTGCCCACCACTGTTCGGCACCCCGCCAGTGGCAGCAGTTTGATGTGGATTTGCTGAGTCAGTTGGGTACTCAAGTGGCGATCGCGATCGAACAATCTTTACTTTACCAGCAGCTAGCTGCGGCCAACCAGCGGTTGGACGGGTTGGCGAATTTGGACAGTCTGACTCAACTAGCTAACCGCCGCCGTTTTGACGAGGTGATCAACCGAGAATGGGAGCAGTCGAGCTCTTCGGAACCGCTATCTTTGATTCTGTGCGACATTGACTGTTTTAAACTTTACAATGACAATTACGGCCATCAAGCCGGGGATGCTTGTTTGCAGCAAGTGGCGCGGGCGATCGGAGATGCTTGCACAAATGCACCTGCAGAACGCCTCTATTTGGCTGCTAGGTACGGCGGCGAGGAATTTGGGGTAATTTTGCCAAATACGGATGTCGTCGCTGCACAGGCGGTTGCGGAGGCAATCCGCAGCCGCGTCAAAGCATTGGCCATTCCCCACATCAAGTCTGTTGTCAGTGATTCTGTGACTCTCAGCTTGGGAGTTGCGGCAGTTTCGCCAAGTCAAAATTCCCCGAAAATGTTGATTGAAGCCGCGGATAAGGCATTGTATCGAGCTAAGTCTGGCGGGCGCGATCGAGTGGCGATTAGCCAGTAATTATTAGTTGTTATTGGTTATTAGTTATTTGTTACTTGTTATTGGTTGTTATGAGTATTTTGTTTTTCATAACTCATAACCAACCAATAACCAATAACTAAAGTAAAGTGATATCTCTAAGTGCGATCGCACTAGCTTCCACCCCTACCAACAGAACCAACCGTTCCCCACTTGCTTTACTAATTAAAGTGCCTTCTGGAATTTGACTTATTGCCAAATTCCCAATTGTTCCGCCTTTATATTGTAGCACATCCAGCCCTTTTGTGAAATCAGAAACAACATCAAATCCGTTGTTATTTTCTAACACAAACGTGTCATTTCCTATGCCTCCAATTAGACTATCATCCCCCAAGCCGGAGATTAAAATATCATCGCCAAAACCGCCAGTGAGAGTGTCACTGCCAGCCCCGCCAAAAATAGTGTCATTTCCCTCGCAGCCATCTAGCAAATCGCTACTTTGATTCCCACTTAAGAAATCATTGCCAGCACCTCCGCAGATAGTATCACTGCCCAAATTGCCGTACAGAAAATCATTGCCTTTGCCACCGAACACAATATCATTACCTTTGCCGCCAAATGCAGAATCATTACCTTTACCGCCCTGGATAAAATCAGCACCTTCATTGCCAAAAATTAAGTCGTTTTCTTCTTTGCCATTTAGGGAATCGTTACCACGATTGCCAAAAATGATATCTTCACCTTCACCACCAACAATGATGTCATTATTCTTGCCTCCCAAAAGGATATCATTCCCCTTGTTGCCGTCAATAAAATCATTGCCTCGGTTCCCGTAAAGGATATCGTTTCCTTCACCGCCATAGAGGTTATCGTCCCCTAAATCCCCATCGAAAAGGTTCTGATTTGGACTGCCGTAAAAAGCATCATTTCTCCCGCTGCCTAACTGAATTTCACCGCTACCATTGCTGTTGATAGTATTGTCAACTGGATTGGGTTGGTTGAAATTGGGCTGCGGAATAGTATCGCAAATGCAATCGCTTTCCATTGGCGTGGGAGTTGGTGTTCTCGATGGCGTGGGAGTCGGTGTTCCCGATGGCGTGGGAGTCGGAGTTTCCGTTGGAGTGGGCGTCGGAGTTCCCGTCGGAGTCGGGGTTTCAGTTGGAGTTGGAGTCGGTGTTCTCGATGGCGTGGGCGTCGGAGTTCCCGTCGGAGTCGGGGTTTCAGTTGGAGTTGGAGTCGGAGTTTCCGTTGGAGTGGGCGTTGGAGTTTCCGTTGGAGTCGGGGTTTCAGTTGGAATTGGAGTCGGAGTTTCCGTTGGAATCGGGGTTTCAGTTGGA